>JAXDMI010000363.1:0-3306 GCA_034666145.1 Myxococcales bacterium
GGCCCGAAGAGCGAGCGGCCGCTCGTCGAGAAGTTCGGCGATTCGGTGCTCGGCTTCATCGAGCACGCGCGTGATGCGCGTCCCCTCGCCGTCGAGGCCATTGCTGCGCACGGCCGCGGCGAGCTGCCGGCGAAGACCGATGCCGGCGCGATCGTCATGCCCGCGAAGGAGGTAACGCTGCTCGCGCCGATCCCGCGTCCGCCGTCGATGCGCGACGGCTACGCCTTCCGCCAGCACGTCGAGACGGCGCGGCGGAACCGTGGGCTCGAGATGATCCCCGAGTTCGATCAGTTCCCGGTCTTCTACTTCACGAATCACCAGGCGGTGATCGGCCCCGGCCCGCTCCACGTCCGTCCCAAGCACCTCGAGCGCCTCGACTTCGAGCTCGAGGCCGCCATCGTGGTGGGCCGCGAGGCGCGCGACCTCACGGCGGAGAACGCCGATGAGGTGATCTTCGGCATGACGATCATGAACGACTTCTCGGCGCGCGCGCTGCAGATGCAGGAGATGCTGATGTCGCTCGGCCCCGCGAAGGGCAAGGACTTCGCGACCGGCCTCGGGCCCTATCTCGCGACGATGGACGAGCTCGCGGACCGCACGGTGAAGACACCGCGCGGCAACACGTTCGACCTCGGCATGCGCGCCTTCGTGAACGGCGAGAAGCTCTCGCAGGGCAACGTCAACGACATGACGTGGACCTTCGCGCAGATCCTCGAGCGCGCGAGCTACGGCGTGTCGCTCTTCCCAGGCGACGTCATCGGCTCGGGGACGTGCGGCACGGGCTGCTTCCTGGAGCTCAACGGCTCGAAGATCACGAAGGACCAGTGGCTGAAGCCGGGCGACAGCGTCGTCCTCGAGATCGACCGCCTCGGTCGCCTAGAGAACACCGTCGTCGCGTCGTAGCTCCTCGAGGAACGACAGCGCGCGGCGGATGGGCCACCCGGTGATCCAGCTGGCTTCGTCGAAGCCGGCCACCCAGCCCAGGTGGCCGCCGTGCGGCGTCAGCTCAATGCGCACGGCAGGCGATGCCTTCGCGAGCCACGGACGAACGGTCGGGCCCGGGACCATCGGGTCGTCGTCGGCGTGGAGGAGCAGCGTCGGAGCGTGGATGCGATCGAGCCATGGCCCCGGGCTCGCCGCAGCGTAGTACGCGTCGACGTCGCTGAAGCCGTGCATCGGTACGATGATGGTCGAGTCGTAGTGACGGAACGTGCTCATCCGCTTCACGTCCCGCGGCACGTAATGCGCGCGCTCGGGATGCTGCGTGGCGAAGTCACGCGCGCCGTTCGAGAGCCCGCGCAGGACGTGGAAGCGATACGGAAGCCGCGCGACCGTGTCCATCCACGCGCCGACGCGCGTGTAATCGAGCGGCGCGGAGATGCTCACGACGCCGCGAAGCGCCTCGGGCACCGCTTCACCGAGCTCGCCCGCGAGCTTGAGCGCCATGCTGCCGCCACCGGAGAAGCCGAGCAGCACGACACCGTCGACCCGCGGGTCCTTCGCGAGCTCCGCCACCACCACGCCGAGGTCGGCCGAGAGCCCAGCATGATAGAGCGACGGTGCATCGGGGATGCTCGCCCCGGCTCCGCGAAGATCCAGCCGCACCACGTGATGACCCGCGCGATGGATCGCGACCGCCGCGCGCACCACGTACCGCGATGCGCTCGAGCCGCCGATGCCGTGCACCGCCACTACCGCGAGCCGTCGCGCCACCGCGCCGTCGCGGTCTTTCGCCCACCACGCCGCTGCGTGCAGGGCGTGAGACGAGCGGTTCCCGTCGCCTTCGCTGCTCGACGGCAGCGGTATGCGGAGCTCCTCGGTGCTCATCGTCGCGTGCGAGCTCGGCGGAGAGAACAGCGGAGCAGCGGCGCCGAGCGTCTGCAGATGCGCGCTGCGCAGCCAGCGCGGAAGATGGAAGTCGCGTGCGTGCATCGCCGCGCGCTTCCTAGCCGGCTGTGGTCACCGCAGCAACTTGCAACAGGGTCACGCCGGGAGCTGCACCAACTCGTCAGCAACAAGGCCCCGCTCGTACGCATGCGGTTGCACGATCCGAGGTGGGTCTCTAGTGTGCGCCGATGATGCGGTCGTTCCCGTTGCATCGTGTCGGGCTCGTCGCGCTCGTGCTGCTTCCTCTCTTCGGAGGGGGGTGCACCAGCAGCGCGGCACGGCCGCGTGACGTCGCCGGCGATCGCCGTCCGCGGAACGACGCCGACGCCTCCACGGACGCCGGCGCATCCGGGATGGTGCCCGAGCCGCCGCCGGTCGCCGTTCCCCAAGCGGTCAACGCCAACCAGCCGCGACTCGTCGCGCGCGCCAGCACGCGAGCGCTCGCCGTCGACGCGACGAATCTCTACTACGGCGACAGCGAGGACGACGGCGTCTACGCGATGCCGAAGGCTGGCGGCGAAGCCGTGCGGCTCGCTCGACATGCCCCCGTCGCGGGCGCGATGGCGCTCGACGCCGACTCGATCACGTGGATCGGCAGCCCTGGCGACGCGGTCTACAGAGTGTCGATCCGCGGCGGCGGCCAGCCGACGACACTTCGGGATCGCGGCATCTTCTCCGACGTGGCAACGATGAACGGCGACGTCTTCATCGTCGAAGCCCTCGGCGCAGGCGGCGCGCTCTTGCGCGTGTCCGGAGCAGCGACCCCGCGCCTCGCCGCGTTCGACGGTCCGCCGCGCGCCGTGATGGCCGACGCCACGCATGCGTACGTGATCACGCCCACGAAGATCGTTCGTACGGCCTATCCGAAGGGCGAGCTCGAGACGATTGCCACGGGCAACGCGTTCGGCAGCGCCGAGATGGATGACGCATACATCTATGTCGTCGCTGCGGTCGACCGGTCACGCGTGGTCGCGCGCTTCCCGAAGACCGGTGGTCCGATGACCGTGCTCGCCACCGGCGCCCGCGACGGGCCGCTCGAAGTGGCCGGCGACGACATCCTCTCCTTCGAAGGAGCGCGACCGCAGCTCCGCGCCGTCCCCAAGGCTGGCGGCACCACACGGGTCATCGCGGAGGACGAGTCGTTCTCGAGCGCCGCCGCCATCGAGGCCGATGGGCCCGTCGTGTACATCGCGACCGGCTCGCGTGAAAACGGCGGCATCGTCGCCGTCGATCGCAAATAACGCAAAATGGCGGAGCACGATTCTCGTCCCGAGAATCGTACTCGGCCATTTAGCCTTCACCCTGGTGGGAACTTCGTTCCCCTCGCCGGCGTTCGCCGGCGAGCCTCCCCATACTCGCCTGCGGCGAACGTCGTGCTTCGCACGGCCGAGACCGGAGAGTTCTCGTTCTCGCGTCGTG
>JAXDMI010000364.1:0-3417 GCA_034666145.1 Myxococcales bacterium
CGGCGTCGAGACCATTCGTCGCGCGCATGCCGTACATCCCATCGTCGATCTGCAGATCGAGTACTCGCTCGCGAGCCGTGCGCCCGAGGAGAAGATCTTCCCGGTGCTCGCCGAGCTCGGCATCAGCGCGACGCTGTACGGCGTCTTCTCGCGTGGTCTGCTCAGCGGCAGCAAGCCGACCGCGCCCACGGATTTTCGCGCGCATCTCCCGCGCTTCGCCGGCGAAGAGGGCGCGCGCAATGCAGTCGTCGTGGAGAAGCTGCGTGCGCTCGCCGAGGCCGGAGGTCGGACGCCGTCGCAGCTCTGCGTGGCGTGGACGCTCGCGAAGCAGCCGTCGCTCGTGCCGGTGCTCGGAGCCCGAACGCCGTCGCAGCTCGAAGACGTGCTCGGCGCGCTCGCGAAGCCGCTCAGCGCGAAGGAGGTCGCCGAGGTCGAAGCGGTCGTGCCGCCGGGCGCGATCGCGGGTCCGCGCTACCACGCGGCGCAGATGGCGCATCTCGACAGCGAGCGGTGAACGCTGGAATCAGCGCGTCGTCGACGCGAGCTTCACGGGCCGGAGACGCAGCGCGAGGCGTTGTCGAATCCCTCGGGGCCGTTGACCCCGGCGCCGTTGTCGAAGTTCACGGTCCAGCGGGGATTGGAGCTGAACACGCGCTCGTTCAGGAGACCGAGCTGCGGCGCCGATGCCGGCGACGTGCGCGTCTCGTCGACGATGCTCGCGAGCTCCTTGAAGGTGGGCAGGCGCATGCTGCGTGGCGGCGTGCCGATGGAGAGCGCCTTACAGCGCGAGTCGGCGGGTCCAATCGCGCCGGTCGTGAGCGGCGGGTTTCGTTCCCAGACCAGGCCGGTGACCGGATCGCTGACGGTCGTCGCATCGAGGAGGTACTGCTTCGCCACGGGAGCGCCCAGTGGCGAGCCGCCACGCACGCAGCGCGCTGCGCAGTTGGCGGTCGTGTTCTGGAACGGGTCGACGCCGACCCCGGCGACGCTGAACGCCTGCGACGTCGAGCCCGGAACGCGCGACGCGGTCCACGTGCAGCTTGCGGTGATCGGCGTGAAGGCGGGGCCGGCCGTCGCGCTCTCGCCGAGAACGGGCTTGATGCTCATGATGCTGACCGCTTCGATGCGTGTCGGCATGCGCCAGTCGGAGGCGCCGTTGTAGACGAGCGCGTCGCAATAGGCGCCGGCTCCGTCGAAGTCGTAGGTCTGGCCGGAGGTCGTGTCCTGCCACTCGAGCCCGGTGATCGTGTCCTTCACCGTCGCGCCGTTCGCGCCGTTCGTGACGACGTAGATGTCGCTGGCCGGGGCGTCGGCGGGGATGGGCCAGAGTGCCCAGCGCGGATCGCCGCTCACCGGACCGCCGCTGCTCGATGCTCCATCGCTCGCGCTGTCGCCTTGGCCGGTGGCGGCGTCCGCGGGATCGCCGCCGGGACCTCCGCTCGTGCCGCCGTCGCCGCCGTCTGCTGCGGACGGATCGCCCGGGGTGCCGGCGCTCTTCAGATCACCGCACGCGATCGCGAACCCCGCGAAAGAGACGAGGACGACGGCGAGCGTTCTGGTCCAAGAGAGCGAGACGGGGGACGAGTGCGGGCTCATGATGCTGCTCCGTAGCACGTGATGAGAGGAGTGTCAGAGCGCCGACGCAGGCAGATCCTCCGCGGGGCGTTCGGGCGCTTGGTCTGCGTCGATGTTCGAGTTGAAGACGAGCACCCCGTCCTCGTAGGCGACGCCGCCGACGACGACCGTGTGCGCGATGACCTCGGGGTCGGCGTACCGGTCCGTCTTTCCGCCGCTGAGATCGAGATCGCGCTCCTCGCCCGGCTGTAGCGGCGCGCCGAGCTTCACGTCGCTGTCCATGAAGATGTAGCCCCCGACCTTGGCGAGCATGCCTTCGTTCCCGCGACGCCAGCCGTTCGTCGTCAGCACGACCTTCGTGATCGTGCGCTTCGTCTCGTTCCTTACGTGGACGATGCCGGGATGGGGCTCGAACGACACGACCCGGACGGCGATGGTGGCTCGTGCCGCGAGAGCCTTCGCATCGAAGCCGCCCTTCGGGCGTTCTCTTGCGGCCAGGTTTGCGTTCACCCAGTGACGCCCCTTCGGCGCTCCAGCAAGACGCGCGATCACCACTTCGCCTTCGATGGTCTTGGCCGCGGTGAATTCCCGGTCATCGTTCACGAGCTGCTCGACCTGGACGGTCGCCCCTGCCGGAATGCTCACGGGCTTGCTCGGCGTGTAGTTGTACCCGTTCGTCCCGAGCGCCTTGCGCTGCGCGTCGTACGCGCAGAGTCGCAGCTCGATCACCTCCGCGATGTCCACCTTGCCGTCGTTCGTGATCGAGAGGCGCTCGCAGAGCTGACCCTCTCTTTTTCCGCACGGCACGACGGAGACGACGCGCGCGATCCGCTCGGTTCGCGTCCAGTTCGGATCCTCGGGCAGGAGCGGCGCCTTCTTGGCGCCGGTTGCCGGCGCTGCCATCGAAGCGCTGGTGACGGAGCTCACGGCATGCGGAGCCGGCGCGGCTTCCTCCTTGGGAGGTGCGCTCCTACGACAGCCGCTCGCCGTCATGGCGAACACGATGAGCGACGCCGAGGCCATCCGAGGTCGTACGGTCATCGCGGACGCGTACCATTTCATTTTACACTGTCAAGGAGACGATCCCGCGGAAATGTAGCCACTCGAGCGTGCGACGCCGCACCGAGAGCCCGTCCCTGAAGGGTCTTGTCGTCAGCGTGGGAGCCGGTCGCGCATTCGGGGCCGCACGACTCGCACGAACAAGAACGCCGCGGCGGCGAGAAGGAGGACTCCTGCAGCGCCGCTCTCGGCGACGTCGCGCCCTCTGCCCTCGAACGCGGACATCGCAGCGAAGAACACGAACATCAACCCCGTGAGCCCCAACGCCACGACGACGCGCATGCCGAGGGCGTAGCACGAATCAGGAGGGAGGTTGGCCCCGCACCGTCATGTTCGCGGTTCAACGCGGATGCGACGCCAGCTGTTCTCGATATCCGTCGTCTCGTTTCCGTGTGACCGCTGAAGGCGTTCATCGGGCGGCGACCAGAACACGACAGCCTCGACGTTGTCGCTTATCGGCGTGCAGAGCGTGCCCGGCCTCACCTGCCGCGGACCGCGGTCGTGGTGAAACCGGTGCAGTGACGGCGGCCGCGCCCGTCCAATAGCGCCACATCGAATCGTCGACGTCATGCGCATGTGAGCCGTCGCAGAGGTCGAGCTGGACGGGCTTGGACTTCAGGTCGGGAGGTATCAGAGGGCGGTCATGCGCGTGCGCGCGGCCGGGTCCCCTGCCTCCTACTCCCTAGGGGGTATGACGAGGAGGCGTGATCGGGGGGCGAGCGCTTCGATGCGCACGGCATGGAGGCACTGGGTGGGGCGTCGATGCCTCGTCCCACCTGCGCA
>JAXDMI010000365.1:0-5593 GCA_034666145.1 Myxococcales bacterium
GGAGCTTCTTGCCCGAGATGCGACCGGCGCCGTCGCTGTCACCGACCTCGACGCCGGTCACGACCTCGACGCCGAGCGACTGCACGAACTCGACCTCGTGCACCGCGTCGTCGGCGTGGAGCTTGTAGGGCGCGATGCCCGTCGTGTTGAGGCCGCCGGCGACCGCCTTCTTCTCGAAGACCACCGCTTGATGACCTTCGAGCGCGAGGTACCCCGCGAACGCGAGCGACGCCGGGCCGGCACCGATGCACGCCACCTTCTTGGAGGCGCGACCGATGTCGACGTGCCGCTTCATCACCGGCGCCGCTCCGCCTTTCACGGCGGCGGTCGCGGTCTCGGTGGCGAAGCGCTGGAGGCGACCGATCTGGATCGGGTCGCGGCCCCAGCCGTTGTAGACGCAGTCGCCGACGCAGAGCACCTCGACGGGGCACACGCGTGCACACGAGTAGCCGAGGAGGTTCTGCTCGAAGATGGTCTTCGCGCTGCCTCGCACGTTGCCCGACGCGATCTTCTTGATGAAGGTCGGGATGTCGATCTCGGTGGGGCACGCCTTGATGCACGGCGCGTCGACGCAGTAGAGGCAGCGCTCCGCTTCTGCGCGCGCCTCCGCGGCCGAGTAGAGCGGCTTTTTGTCGGCGAGCTCGTTCTCGAGGCGGAGCGAAGGGGCGACGACGCCCGCCGCGGCTCCTGTTGCTCCCGTCGGAAGACGTCCTCCGTTCGTGGTCTTGGCGCTTTCGTTGCTCATGGAGTGGTCTCGGCAAAGGCGGCGAACGATGCGTCGAGGGCCTTCAGGCCCTCGTCGATCTCGGAACGCGTGACGTTGAGCGGAGGCGCGATGCGGATGACGTTCCCGTAGAGGCCGCCGCGTCCGATGAGGATCCCCTGCTTCTTCGATTCCTCGAACAGGCGTGACGTCGCGGCCGCATCGGGAGTTCGGTTCTTCGCGGTCTCGTCGACGACGAGCTCGAGGGCCTGCATGAGGCCCTTGCCGCGCACCTCGCCGATGACCTTGCCGTACTTCTTCTTCATGGCCTCGAGGCCGTCGCGGAGGACCTTGCCCATGACCGTGGCGTTGTCGGTGAGCTTCTCCTCGACGATGACGTCGATGGTGGCGCTCGCGGCGGCAGTGGTGATGGGGTTGCCGCCGAACGTCGAGATGTTGCCGGCCTTCCACGTGTCGGCGACGGCGACGGTCGCGAGGCACGCCGCGATGGGCATGCCGTTGGCGATGCCCTTCGCCATCGTCATGATGTCGGGTTCGACGCCGGGATGATGCTCGATGCCCCACATCTTGCCGCCGGTGCGGCCGAAGCCCGTCTGCACCTCGTCACAGATGAAGAGGCCGCCGTACTTCTTCACGATGTCGACGGCGACCTTGAAGTAGCCGTCGGGCGCGACGATGAAGCCGCCCACGCCCTGGATCGGCTCGGCGAGGAAGCCCGCGATCTGACCGGTGGTGGTGGTCTGGATCAGGTCCTCGATGTCGGTCGCGCACTTGAACCCGCAGTGCTCGACGGTGGCGCCGTAAGGGCAGCGGTAGCAGTACGGCGAGTGCGCGTGCTTGATGCCGGCGATCTGCGTGGAGACGGCGCGGTACTTCGCGTGCGCGGTGAGCGACTGCGCGAGCATCGAGCGGCCGTGGTAGCCGTGACGGAGCGCGATGAGCTCCTGCCGTCCGGTCGCGATTTGCGCGAGCGCGACGGCGGTCTCGTCGGCCTCGGTGCCGCTCGCCGTGAAGAAGGCCTTTCCGGCTTGCTTGATCTTGCCCGGCGCGAGCTTGATCAGCTTCTCGGCGAGCTCGACGATCCCGACGGTGGGGTAGAGCGTCGAGACGTGGCCGAGGCGATCGATCTGCGCATGGAGCGCGGCATTGACCTTGGGATGCGCCTGACCGAGTGACACGGTGAGGATGCCGCCGAAGAAGTCGAGGTACTCGCGACCGTCGATGTCCTTCAGGCGCGCGCCCTTGCCGGAGTCGAGGCACACGGGCTCCTCGTAGAACGTCCCGACGCTCGGGAAGAGGAACTCGTCGTGCTTCGCGCGGACCTCCGCGCTCGTCCACTTCCGACTGCCGGATTCACTCATGCCAAACCGCCTGTCCCCTCAAGAAAAACAAGAGGATGGCGAGCAATGCGGCGGGCTGTCAAGCTCCCCGACGTCGATGGCGTCGGCCCCTCGTTCGCTTCCTGGGGCGCTTCCTAGTTCACGGTCGGAAGGGGCGCGTCGTTGATGGGACGACTGCCCATCCCGCCGGCGTAGCCGTAGCTCGCGTCGCGGCCGACGCCCCACACGGTGACCGAGAAGGGACCTTCGCTGTGGGCCTCGTGACGGCCGTAGCCGCATTCGCCCTTCGCCATCTTCTGCGCGACGAAGCTCGCCGTGAGCTTGACCCACGCGTACTCGTAGTCGCCGCTCTTGCCGAGCGGGGCAAAGCCGGTGATCTCACCGCCGCACTCGAGCACGACGGGCACGAAGCCGGCGGCGGTCTTGCGGCGCACGACGGTGAGGGACGTGTCGGGAAACGTGTAGTCTGCAAAGAACACGTAACGATCGAGGAACTGCTCGGACGGGACGACGTTGACGAAGTCGGGGTCGCCGGTGGTCACCCCGGGCGCACCGCCACCGAACTGCGAGCCGGTCATGTGGACCGCGACGTGGAACGGATGCTTCGTGTCCTGGCTCTTCACGGTGACGAGCGCGTCGGTCATGAACGTGACGACCTGCCCGGCAGAGAGCGAGTCGGGCGCGCCCGGCGGCTTCGCCGGATCGTACGAGAGGAGCGTGCCGTCGGCAGCGCCCACGAAGCTCCAGGGCACGGTCTCGCGCGCGCTGCCGGTCACGCTCACGATGCGCGGGAGGAACGGCACGAGCGCATACTCGTTGCCCCACTGCGAGAAGGGCGCGATCTGTTGCTGGGTGATGTCGCACCACGGCGTCTCGGCCGGCAGGAAGTGACATGGTGCGCCGCCGAAGAGGCCGATCGGTTTGTCCGACACGATGGCGCTGCCGGAGATCGCTCCGTTCTGCGTGATCTGGAGGACCTGTCCGCGGCCGAGCGTCCACGTCGCGAGCTCGCCGGCGCCGACCGCGGCCACGTCGTTGCCCTCGCCGATTCCGATCGTGGGGCGCATCGAGACCTTCGTGTCGTCCTCGTTGGCGATGATCTGAACCGTGCGACGCTCCTGGCTCGCCATCTTCGCGTCGCCGAACTTGCCGGTCGACACCGCGATGTAGCCCTTGTCCCACGACGAGACCGGCAGGAGCAGCGTCGCGGTCGGGTAGAAGCTGTCGGCGCCGCCGTACGGGAAGATCGAGTACGCGGACACCGGCGCATCGGCCTGGAGGTGGATGGCGCGCGTCTTCCCGGTGCCGTGCCTCAGCGGATCGCCCTTGAAGGCAGCCTCCACGCCCTCGGGACACAGCGTGGTGTCGGGGTTGTTGCTCGCCGCGGCCTGCGAGAGAAAGACGATGGCCACCTCGCCCGGCGGCAGCGGACCGGTGAGCTGCGTGTACTTCGGCGAGTCGCCCACGCGCGTCGCCGTGTAGATCGATCGTGAGATGTCGAGCGCGTCGCCGCCGAGCGCTGCGCTCAAGCTGACGGGACGATCCCACGTGTTGGCGATCATCGCGGCGAAGCACGCGCCGCCACCGAGCTGCGCGTCATCGGGAGGAAGGGTCCAGAAGGAACACCCCACCGAGCCCTTCGAGAGCTCTGCGCTCGTGCACGCGTCGACGCACGTATCCACGCCGCAGCCTTGATCGGGGCCGCAGGCGACGGTCTCGTCGGGAGCGCCGCCGCAGCTCTTGATGACGGTCTTGAGATCGCGCGAGCAGTGGAAGCCACACGCGGGCGGCGCATCCGGCGGCGCCGCGTCCGGGGCGGTGAACGACGGCGTCGTGTCCTCGAAGGAGCTGCGCGTCGAACACGCCGCGATGGCGGCCGCCGCGAGGCCGGCGCACGAGAGCATCGTCGCGAAGCGGAGCTTGGGAAGAGGGGCGTGCATCGACATCGACCTTTCGGCTCTAGAACGCGACCTTCGAGGCCGTGGGATGCGGAGCGTCGTCGGGCGCGCCCTGCGCGAGCTCGCCGTTCTGGTTGCTGCCCCAGCACTCCACCGTGCCGCCCTGCACCAGCGCGCAGACCGAGCGGCTGCTGGCAGCGACGCGAACGGCATGACCCGCGAAGCCCTCGGCCGCGCCGAAGAACGCAGAGAAGAGGCCGACCTTCCCGGTCCCGAGTCGGCCGCGCGTGTCGTCGCCGCAGCACTGCACTGTGCCGTCGGTCATGCGTGCGCACGTGAGCTCGTCGCCCACCGCGACCTGCTGCGCCCAGGCCTTGCTCGCGATGGGAGCCTTCGCGGGCAAGAGCTCGGCGTCCGGAAAACCCGTGCATAGTGCACCGCGGTCGCTTCGGCCCCAGCACGAGACCTCGCCCCCCGAGATCGCGCAGGCGTGACCGTGACGGGCGGGCGGGCCGGCGGGAGGCGGAGCAGGTCCGATGCCCATCGTCGCGCCGGTGCCGAACGCGCCGCCCTCGCCCTTGAAGAACGACGCGGACACGGCGAGGCTCGACACGGCGGACAGCTGCGCGATTCGCTGCGGCACGAGGTCGGGGCTGATCGAGGTCATTCGCCCCGCGAGGATGCCGTCGTTGCCTCCGACCGTGCCCCAGCTCACGACGTCGCCGGCGGGCGTGACGGCGAGCAATGTCGTCGTGCCGAGACGCTGGTACGCGAGGGCGATCGGGCCGATCGACGCCGCGCCCGGGCCGATCACGAACTGCGTGTCGATGCCGTCGCGGGCGAGCTGTCCTTGCTCGTCGTTGCCCCAGCACCACACGCCGCCGGACGCGAGCAGGGCGCACGCATTCTCGGCGCCGACGTCGACGCGCAGCGCGGCCTCGGTGAGCGGCACCGGCGTCGCGGTGGGATGCGGGTCCTGATCGACGGAGGGTTTCGTGGACGAGAGGCCGAGCTGTCCGAAGCCGTTGTCGCCCCAGCAGAGAACGCCCCCGTCGTCGACGCGCGCGCAGGTCGTGGCGCCCGAGGCGCTGAGCTGCGTCACTCCGGAGAGGCCCGCCACCGTGCGCGTGCGCGTGCCCGCCTCGACGCCGGCGTCGGCAGGGGAGCCCGCGTCGCGATCGGGCGAGCCTCCGCCCAGCGCGCCGAAGGTGTCGTCGCCCCAGCAACGCACCGTGCCGTCGCCCATGCGGGCACAGAAGTGATGCTCGCCCGCGACGAGCTGCACGGCGCATGGCGTCTTCGCGCAGGTCACCGGCTCGTCCGTCGGGTCGAAGGGTGGCTTGGTGCCCGCGCTGTCGGCGGCCGGTCCGGCCTCGACGGGCGCAGCCGCCTCGGGCAACGCCGCGGCGCTCCCGTCGACATCGTCGTCGAACATGGTGCGCCTGTTGGCCGCGCTGCTGCACGCCAGGACCACGCACGCGGCGGAGCCGGCGCTGAGAATCCAGAATAGCGATCGCCGGATAGGCATCTTCATCGGCGAGCTCACGGCTTTCCGACCTTCGTCTTGTGAATGGCAATCTCGTCGCCGACGATCCAGAAGTCGTCGCTGGCGGTGCCCCAGATGGCCCAGA
>JAXDMI010000366.1:0-4468 GCA_034666145.1 Myxococcales bacterium
GTCAGATGTGTCCCGTGAATGCGGAACGAGGCTCCTCGTTGGACCCTCGTCCCCAAGCATTCACAGACACGTGCCGCGGTGCGTCTGCTGGAAGTCGACGAACGGCGTGCAGGTCGTGCCGGCCGCGCAGTTCATGTCGCTCAGGCTGCACAGCTTCTTGTCGCCGGCCGCGCAGGTGGCCTTGCAGCGCGAGCCGCCCTCGTTGAACGCGCGCTGGACGCCGCATGCCGGGGGATGGTTCTTGTCCGTCGAGAGCGTGTTGCCGATGCCGAGCGTCTTGCCCATCGCGAGCTGGCCCGGGTCGACGATCATGCAGCAGACCTCGCCGGCCGCGCAGCCGTTCTTGTCGGCGCACTCCCAGGCGTCGCCCTTGACGAAGGTCGAGGAGTTGGCGCCCGCGGCGGCGGTGCAGGTGGCGTTGCCGTCGCCCTTGGTTCCAGCCGCGCAGTAGGACGGCGCGAAGCCGCCATCGGAGAGCTTGTCCGACGTCTCGCAGCACGTCTGGTTGTTGTTGCAGTTCGAGCCGGCGTCACCGTTCGGAGCGATGAATGGGCAGCGGAAGCCATTCGTGAAGTCGCGAAGAATGGGGTTCTTGCTGCAGTCGGCATCGGCGCCGCCGCCGTCGGGGGTCGGGCCGGTCTCGCTGCCGGTGCCGGTCTCGCTGCCGCCGCCGCCGCCGTCCTTCGTCGAGCCCGCCTCGGGGAGGGGGGGCGTCGCGACCGCGGTGCCGTTGTCGGTACCACACGCGAGCATGAAGAGACCGCCGGCCGCGAGCGTCGTCGCACCAACGAACAGAGCCAACTTACGGAATCGTTGCTGCATGCGGATCATCGATCGGACTCCTTGAAGAAAGCCAGGCTTTTACCGGCCGCATTCCTTAGCACGGCTCGGTCGAGGGTGCCGCCACTTCGCGACCGTCGTCGCTCAGTTGTCACGGTCCGCGGGGTCGTTCCCGCGTCCGGAAATGCGCCGCCAATCGAGGGGCATAAATATCGGCACCAGCCCCTGCCGCTCGCGACGCGCCGTCTCCCAGACCACGATCCGATGGCTCAGTAGAGCTGCCGTCGTTGCCAGCGTGATGCCGGCGAAGATGTCGATCAGGTAGTGCCAGCGCAGGAACATCGTGGCGATGATGATCTGCGTCGCCGCGAAGGCCATGAACGGCCACGTGAACCGGAAGGGGAAGACCCGCCGGTGCATGTACGAGTAGATCGCGAAGTAGGTCGGCGTCGCGGTGTGGAGGCTCGGGAAGATGTCCTTCTGCGAGCCGCCGGCATCGACCGTCGCGCGCACGAGTCGCCAGAAGAGACCGCCCTCGAGCGGATGCTCGAACTGACCCGCGAGGTGGTGGTACGGCCCCCACCCGGGCACGACCATGTAGAGGAGGTGTCCGGTGCAGAACACCATGAAGATGCCGAGCGCGAAGTGCGCCACGCGCAGGGGGTTCTTGCCGAGCAGCATGATGGGCAGGACATGCGCGCTGAGCAGGAAAAAATAGCCGAAATAGAAGAACGCGAACCACTCGGTGGTGTGCGGCGTCACGTAGCGGTCCCACGCGATCGACGGCTCGAAGCCGAAGACGCGCAGGTCGAACGCGAGCAGGTCGGCATCGAGCGAGTGCGGGCTCACCGCAGGCAGGATCGAGCGCAGCTGGAAGTACGAGAGGAACACGCACAAGAAGAGCGTGAAGCGATAGACGAGCCCGTTCGACAGCGAGCCGGGTCGAAGGATCGCGCCGCGCGTCAGGAGCATGCCGACCGCGAAGCAGCCGATGTCGATGAGCACCGTGCGGATCGACTCGTCGGCTCCCGGCCCCTTCGCGGTGAGCACCGCGAAGAGCATCAGCGCGAAGTAGATCGCGATCAGGAGGTCCTGCGCGGCGAGGTTCTGCCACAGGCGCGACACGAAGCTGCCGCGCGCCGAGCGGTCCGCGCTCAGGGGCTCACTCCGTCCGCTTTCCAAGGGGTGCTGCATCGCCTCGGTCGGTGCTCCGCCGGACTCTTTGCACGTTTTGCGGCCCATGGCAGGTCGCCAGAATCAAAAACGACTGCGTAATGTGCTGCGCAGGTCGACTCAGTAGTCGTTCTGCGCCCGTACGCGGACGGTACCGGGCCCCGGTTTGAGCTTCGCGCAGCACGCGAGCCGGTACTTCGGCGGCTTCGAGTCGATGGCGTCGAGCACGTCGAGCTCCTCGTCCTCGGGCGGCAGCAGCGACTCGGGCCCCTCGAGGACCTCGATGTGGCACGTGGCGCAGCTCGCGCTCCGGCACGAGAACGGGATCGGCGCTTCGTGATCGTCGCACAGATCAGCCAGGGCGCCGCCGTCAGGCGCAGCGACGGTCTTCTTGATGGCTCCGTCGCTCGACTCGAACGTCACCGTGGGCATGCGCGCTGTGTAGTCCGGATGAACGATGGGCGGCAAGCACAGCGTGCCGTATTGCGGCTCTCCGATCGTGCTTCAGATGGCGGTCAGACGCGCCGAAGCAAGAGCGCGTGCTCGGCGCGCGGCTTGTCGAAGAACGCGGCCACCGTCGGGCCGTGGAAGTGCGGTCGCGCTTGCGAGGCGCGCGCGACGGGCTCGAACGTCTTCACGTGAGCGGCCGTGTCGGCGACGATCTCGTCGGCGCGCAGCGCCTCGGGTCGCTCGCCGCGCGGTCCACGTGGCGTGGCCGAGTCGGCGATGAGCAGTACCACCGGCGCGCCGCGCTTCGTCACGCGTGCGAGCGCGCGGAGGAACTTCGCGAGCTCGCGTTCCCACGAGGCGCGGGCCTCGTCCGGTGTCATGTGCTCGTAGTGACGGCGTGCGCCGAGCTCGTCCTTCGCGAGACGTCGCGTGTCGAGGTCGAGCCAACGCATCCGCAGCTCGTGATGCGCGAGGTAGTCGTACGTGGCGACGTACGGAGGCGACGTGATCACGGCGTCGACGGAGGCCTCGTCGACCTTCGCGAGCTTCGCGGCGTCGTCGAGCAGAACGCGCGCCTTCGGCGTAGGCTTGGGGAGCAGCTCCGCGAACTCCGCGAAGCGCTCGGCGAGCTCCTCGGCCTTGCGCACGAAGAGCCGCGCGGGATAGCCCGCGCTGACGCGCTTCTCGAGCGGCTCGTCGGACGTGTCGCCGCGCTTGGCGCTCAGCTTCACGAGGATCGACGAGAACACGAGCTGAAGGTCGGGACGCGCCTCGGGCGGCGCCTTCTCGATGCCGGCGCGCAGGCCGTCCATCTCGAGGAGGACGTGCGGCGCGAAGATCGACACGTCTTCTTGCGGGAGACGACGCGTCGCGCCCAGCTTCGCCTTGCGACGCGCGTCGGCGAATGCCGCCACTTCCTGCGCGGCGGCGACGAGCGCCGCAGTGACCTCGGGCTTGCGCGGGTACGTCTTCGCGCGCGCGAGCATCACGGCGAGGGGGTTGAGGTCGGTGCCGAGCGCATTGCGCCCGGCGAGCATCGCCTCGATCAAGATGGTGCCGGAGCCGCAGAACGGATCGAGGACGAGACCGCGCGCCGGCGCGAACGCATCGACGAGACGGCGTGCCGTGACGGGATGCGCGCGCGCGGGATACGCGTGGAACCCGTGGACGTGCGCGCGATCGGGCGCGTCGGCCTCGGAGGCGGGCGCGACGTCGACGGCGTGCGCGAGCAGCTCGCTCGCGCGCTCGTCACCGCCGCGATCGATCTCGCCGCCCACGTTCGTGAGCGAGCGACGGCGCTTGATCGGCTCCGCGGGTCGCGTCATCGAGAACCGCGCGGGAAGGCCGGGGTGGCGAGCTTCTTCTGCTCTGCTTCGTCGAGCTCGGCTTCCTCGAGAGCGCGGAACTGCTCCTCGGTGGCGTCGACGCGCACGCGGTCCTCCTTCGACGTCTGGAGCTCCGGCGCGATGCTGTAGCGAACCTCGGCGTCGTCATCGACGTCGATGCGCGTGCGGTCGTGCACGGCGAGCTCGGTGAGGAGCTTCTCCGCCTTCACGGCATCGATCTTCAATCGTGCCGCGAGCTCGGCGACGGTGACGCCCTTCTTCGCGTGCGAGGTGACGTCCTCGGCAGCGGCCAGCCACGCGCGCTCGAGCGCCTCGTTCGCGTCGGCATCGGCGCGATGGGCCCGCGAGCGCGCACGAACCGCGACGAGCGTCGGCGCTGTCGCCATCGCGAGCAGGATGAGGTGGCTCACGAACGCCGCCACCGGCCAGGCGGCGACCGCGACGAGCGTGAAGAACAGGGCGATCACGGTGAACGCCCAGAACTGCGCGCGACCGCGCAGCGCGCGTCGTTGCGACGCTCTCGCTTCACGCAGCGGCTGCGCGGCGGCTTCTCCCCCGGCGCCCTGCGGCATACGCGGTCCACCGCAGACGCCGCAGACCCACGTCAGCGAGGCGCCGGAGCCCTTGGGCTCGACGCGCGCGATGGCGTTGCAATGCGGGCAGCGATTCGATTCGCCGCTCGTGTTCCCGCAGCGACCGCACACCCCGCCCGAGACGGC
>JAXDMI010000367.1:0-3175 GCA_034666145.1 Myxococcales bacterium
TCGAGGAGCACCTCGCGCGCGCGGGCATGCTCGCCGAGGAGGTAGTCGATCTCGCCGAGCACCACGAGCGCGGCGGCGAGGCCGCGATCGTCCTTGAGCTCCTCGAAGCGCGAGATGGCGAGCGCCACCTGGAGTCGACCTTGCGCCGGCGCGCCAACGTCGCTCGCGAGATGGCCGAGGAGACGGAGCGCGTGCGCTTCCCTCGTCTTGTCGCCGACCACCTCGAAGGCGCGACGCGCGGTCTCGCCCTGCTCGCGTGCCTCTTCGAGCTTGCCGATGTGGCGGAGCGCTTCGGCACGCCAGTACGCGTACTCGGCGGCGGCCACGCCGGTGACGCGGCCCTCGAGCATGGCGACGTCCTTGAGCGTCGCGGCGGTGTCGCGACCGCGAGCCCACGCGCCCTCGATGAAGCTGAACATCAGGCGGGCTGCAACGTCGTCGTCGCCCGCGCGCAGCAGGTTGCGCACGCGGTGCTTCATGATGCGGCGCGAGCCGACCTCGGGATGCTTCGCGAGCGCGTTCGCCGCGAGCCGGAAGATCGCGGGCGCGTCGTTGCGCTCGTGAAGGCGGCCGAGCAAATGCTCTTGCAGCAGCGCGTGCGGCCAGCGGAACTGGTCGTTGCCCGAAGCGAGGAGGATCTGCGCGCGCGTGAGCGCCACGAGCGCATCGCGCGGGTCCATGCCGAGCGCGGAGAGCAGCGCCTTCAGCACGACGCCGCGCACGTCGTCGCCGAGCGCGGCCGCGGCATAGGCAGCGAGACGTAGATCGGTGGGCACGGCGCGCAGACGCTCGTCCCAGAGGTCGGCAGTGGTGATGGCGCGTCCGTGGAGCGCCTCCTCGGGGACCTTGTACTTGCCGCCCTCGAGCGTGAGGTAACCGCCGCCTGCCCACGCGTGGAGTAGCTGCAGCGCGAAGAGCGGGTTGCCGCGGCTCTGCGCGACCGCGGCGTGCACCGCCGACTCCTGGAGCGGCAGCGTCGCGCGGAGCAGCACCTCGGTCTCGTCGACGCCGAGCGGCTTGAGATCGAGCACGCGCCCGCCCCAGTCGGCGCGGAGCGCTTCCATGCGCACGGCGGCGTCGAGATCCGTCTCGAGCGACTCGCTGCGCGCGGTGGCGATGATGAGCAAGCGCAGCTTTGGGCTGTCCCGCTTCATGCGCGTCAGCATCTCGAACGTGTTGGCGCTCGTGAGATGGAGATCGTCGAACCAGATCATGAGCGGCCGGTCCGAGCCGATGCGCTCGAGGACGCGCCGCGACACCGCAAAGCGGAGCTCCGGCGTGTCGAGCACGAAGCGCTTGCCGGTCGGGCCGACGGGCGGAATGGTTCCGGGCGGAGTCGGCCTCAGCCACTCCGCGGTCGCGGCCACCCACGAGAGCTCTTCGCTGTCGGCCTTGTCGACCTCCCAGCGATCGAGGAGCGTCTGCTCCACGGTCTCGCGATCGGCGCCCTGCAGCCCGTAGAACGAGTTCACCGCGCCGGTGAGACCGTCGAGCGGCGAAGGCGTACGACCGTAGCGCGCGCGGAGCGGCCACATGAGACCGCGCTCGTGGACCTGCTCGCAGACCCACTCCGCGAGGCGGCTCTTGCCGACGCCGGCCTCGCCGATGAGCGCCACCATGCGGTGCTGCGGCGGCTGTCCCGCGCAGACGGACAGCACGATGTCCATCATCTCCTGGCGCTCGGGCTCGCGCGCCACCATCGGCGACGGACGCAGTGACAGCAGCCCGGGCGCGAGCGCCTTGGCGGCGGCGACGGCGCGGCCCATCTCCGGCGTCGACGACGGCTCCGGCGGCGCGATCGGTGCGCTCGCGACGGTCTCTTCGAGCGTCGGCGCGTGACGCGGGCGGAACTGCGCCCAGACGCGGCGCGCATCGGCTGCGAGATCGAAGCGATGCCACGGCTTCTTCGCGAGGAGCCGCTGGATGAACACGCCGGCTTGCGGCGGCACGCCTTCGGGCAGCGCCGGCGCGGGGACCGGCGTGCGCTTGTGCGCGCGCAGCACCTCTTGCGCGGTGCCTTCGAAGACCTCTTTGCCGGTCAGCACACGATAGAGGATGCAGCCGAGCGCGTAGAGATCGGTCGCGGGCCCGACGAGCGTCGCCTGCTTTCGGATCTGCTCCGGCGCGACCCAACCCACGGTGCCTGCGCCCGCATGCACCGCGAGCTCCGGCTCGGGCGCGCCGTCGAGACGCGAGTCGTGTCGTGACTCACGCAGCCATGCGAGGCCGAGGTCGAGCACGTACGCGCGCGGACCACGGCCCGTCGACGCGAGATCGAGCATCACGTTCGACGGCTTGAGATCGCCGTGGATGATGTGCCTTGCGTGCGCGTGACCGAGACCGGCGAGGACCTGATCGACGAGCGCCCAGATCACCGACCACGGCATCGTGGTGGTGTGCATCCACTCGTGGACGCTGCGCCCCGGCAGCGCGTCCATGACGAGATACGGCGATGCGTCGTGCAGCGTCCCGAAGTCGCGTGCGCGCACGATCGCGGGATGGTCGAGCGCGGCGACGGCGCGCGCTTCCTGCTGGAACCACCAGCTCTCCTCGGCGCGCGTGGCCTTCGCTTCGTCGGGCGGACGCAGGCGCTTCAGCGCGATGCGCTCGTGCGTGACCAGGTCCTTGCACAGGTACACGACGCCCATGCCGCCGCGACCCAGCTCACGGAGCACCTCGTAACGGTTCGCGAGAACCGTTCCGATCTCGGACTTCTTGGCATTTCCGCCGTCGTCCGCGGACTTGGGTGCCTTCTGCCCCTGACTCATCGCGCCCCGGAGACTAACAACATTGCGTAGGTAGATCGCGTCTCGACCCGGTCCGAGCAAGAAGGCTCGGAGGTTCGACGGTCATCGCATCCATTCTACGCCATTCATCGCGTAGGGTCATGTGTGAAACGGTGCGAGCCAGTGGCTAATCGGTACGGGGACGTGCCCTGCCCTGCCTGCACTGCCCGCCCTGCCGGAGCCTACTGCTCGACGGTCGTCTTCGTGCCGGCGGGTCGCTTCACGCTGGGCATCGTCCGGAGGACGAGGTCCCAGAGCGGCGACGACACGCCGAAGCCGCCGTCGTGATCCATGTGGTGATGGAGCATGTGATGGCGCTTGACGAAGCGGCCGAGCCGGTTCGTCTGCTTGAAGTGGTGCACCGCGTAGTGCGTGCCGTCGTACCAGAG
>JAXDMI010000368.1:0-10567 GCA_034666145.1 Myxococcales bacterium
AGCGGCGGCCAGACCCCACGCGCCGTCGTCGCGGCAACGGACCTGAGCCCGCTCCCCGACGACAAATCACCCCAGAAATCCCTCCTCCCGTTGATCCTCGGCGCGGTGGCCATCGGCGCCGTCGGCACCCTGGCCTTCACCCTCGGCCGCACCCCTTCAAGCGCGCCCGCCCCCGCCGCTCCTCCTCTCCCCTCTCCTCTCTCATCCGCATCCGCATCCGCCTCCGCATCCGCATCCGCCTCCGCCCTCGCGTCCGCCTCCGCCCTCGCGTCCACCCTCGCATCCGCGTCCGCCTCCGCGTCCGCCTCCGCGCCTCGCCCCCTCCCAGCCGCAATCCCCCGCCCGCCCAACGCCTGCGCCATCGGCGAAGTCCTCTCCAACGGCCACTGCTGCGTCGCCGGCTTCATCTGGCGCGAGGGCCGCTGCGAGCGAGATATCGCGGTCAAGCCTCCGTTCTGACAGAATCATGCGCGGTGCGAGCGTGCGAGCCCCTTCGATGCGCGCGCGCTGCGCTGCTGCTCGTCATGCTGATCCTCGGAGCCGCGTCGCCGGCGCGTGCCGATGACCTCACGGAAGCACGCAAGCACTTCGCCGAGGGCGTGAAGCGCTACCAGGACGGCGACTACGAAGGCGCGCGCTTCCTCTTCCAGCAAGCGAACACCGAGCATCACGCCGCGGCCATCGTCTACAACATCGCGCGTGCCGAGGAGCGCCTCGGTCATCCCCAAGCCGCGGTCGACGCGTACGACGCGTACATCGCGGAGGCCGGAGAAAAGGGCGAATTCACGCAGGCCGCGGTCCTCGCGCTCGCTCGCATTCGCGCGAGCGCACCGCAGCTCCACATCGAAACGAAGCCCGCGGGCGCGCGCGTGTTCGTCGACGGCAGCCCCACGCGCGATCCTGCGCCGACGCGCGTGCTCGTGCCGCCGGGCCGCCATCACATCGTTGCGGAGGGCGAAGGCTGGCACGCCGAGGCCGACATCGAAGCCACTCCGTCGGGCCCCGGCACCGTGATGCTCGTCGCTCCGACGGATCCCAACGCGCCGATCGCGAAGCTCGCGCCGGCAGCGCCGCCCGTCGAGCCTGCGCGCGATGTCGGCGCGACGAAGCCCGGCGTCTCCGACGGCTTCGTTCTCGGCGTGCAGTTCGTCGTCGTGCCGCATGACTTCATCGGTACGAGGTCACACGAGGAGAGCTCGTTCGGGCTCTCCGCCGGCCTTCTCGCCGAGGCGGGATACGCGCTCACCGACCGTCTCGTCCTCGCCGGTCGCGGTCTCGTGACGGTGGGGTCGAAGGGCGTGCCCGCGACGGTGCTCATGGGCGTCGGTATCGCCATGAGCTACCGCGTGCACGACTCCGTCTGGATCGGCGGCGCCTTCATGGGCGGCCGCGCGCTGCTCCCCGGCGCCTTCAACCCGACCGGCGACGAGCAACGCCGCTTCGACAGCGACTACGTCTTCTGCCCGACGCTCGAGATCAGCGTGGCGGTCCTCACGAAGCCCTACGGCCAATGGCTACTGTCGGCGTATCCGGGCTACTTCTTCGCGAGCCCGACGGACAACGACGTCTTCTACATCCCGATCGGCTTCGGCCTGCGCACGTTCTGACGCGCCCGCGACCCACGAAACAAGCTACTTCGAGGGCTCGTCCTCGTCCTTCATCCGGGCGGCTTTTCGCAGCAGGAGCGCGCCCACGAGGAACATCGGGATCGAGCTGACCACCACGACCGTCGCAAAACGCGGGTTCGAGCGGGTCTCCGGCCGAGCGAAGACGAAACACGTCGAAACGACCAGAACGGCCATGAGAAGCGTGATGTAGCCAAGCACCTTGGCGGTCATACGATCGGTGATCATCGTCGTGTCGTCGCTGTATCATCGCGCTCGATGAGGCGCACGTCTTGCCTGGCCGTCCTTGCGCTGTGTACCGCGGTCCTCGGACCCGCCGCCCTTCTGAACGGCGGTTGCGGCACCAGCCCAGCGATCACGGTGATCCATCTCGCACCGGGCGAGCGGTCGCAGCAGGCGATCCGCGGTGACACCGTCAAGACGCGACGCGGGGGTCAGGAGGCCTACGTCGGGCTTCGTCCCGGCTACTACGTCGTGCGCGGCACCGAGGACTGGGCCAACGCGTGGCCCGGAGGCAGCGCGCCGCCGATGCCGTCGACGCTCGACACGCGGACCTCGATGCTGCTGCTCGCGGTCGCGGAAGCGAAGGACACCGTGCAGCTCCAGGTGCAGAAGGTCGTGGAGACCGGCGATGCGCTGCACGTCTGGGTCCGCGAGACCAAGGCCGGACAGAACTGCTCGCCGAAGCTCGAACGCACGCCCTTCGACGCCGTCGTCG
This sequence comes from Myxococcales bacterium, assembly GCA_034666145.1. Classification (GTDB taxonomy): domain Bacteria; phylum Myxococcota_A; class Polyangia; order Polyangiales; family Polyangiaceae; genus Labilithrix. Next base: position 2,344 of record JAXDMI010000368.1, read on the forward strand.
CGCCGCGCATCGACAAGCCGCTCAAGGTCTACGTCGAGGAAGAACGCGCCGAGTCGTGCGGCGAGGCACCGGCCGTGGGCGTGAACTGCCGACTCAACGACACGCCGCAGTGGCTGCCGAAGATCTCCGCGCAGCCCGGCGACAACATCGACTGCGAGATGAGCTCGGAGACGCGCGGCAAGTTCGCGCTCGTCGACAGCGTGCTCACGCTCGGCGAGCTTCCGGGTGGCTCGTCGTCGAAGCTCGCGTACACGAAGGGCCCCGCACGCGGAACGTTCTCCATCGACGTGTTCGGCAAGTACGTGGTGCATGCCGAGGCCACCGACGAGGCAGGGCGTAAGTCGGAGGCAGCGGCCACCATCGAGGTGCTGCCGCCGAAGACGCGCGACGTGCTCGTGCAGCTCGTGTGGACGAACTTCGACGTGAGTGACGACCCCGACACGTTCCCGCGCGTGAAGCTGCGCGCCACCGAGCAGACACTCGACGCACGCAAGAAGGCGACGGCGCACGAGTGCTCGCTCGAGACGCCGCGTCCCGAGCTCTGTGAGGTGAAGACGCGCAGCGCGTACACGCACATGCGCCTGAAGGCCTCCGAGAAGCAGCTCCCGCTCGATGTGCTCTACACCGACGAGCGCATCGAGAAGGGCCCGCTCGTCTGCGTTCAGCTCTATTTCGACGGGGCGCGGACGGGTGAGACGTGCGATCGCAAGCATCGCGACGCGGACGAGCGCTGGCAGGTCGGCGTCGTGGACATGGCGACCGGCAAGCTCGTCGAGTCTTCGGCGGGCAGCGCCGATGCCGGCGCCGGCACCGACGGCGGCAGCACCGACGCGGGCACGACGAAGCCTCCGGTCGTGAAGCAACCGATCCCGAAGCCGCCGATCCCTCCGAAGCCGCCGTCACCGAAGCAGTGACTCTCTAGAGCGGCGGCGTGATCAGGTCTCGGTGACCAGCGCTGCGAGGATCTTCATCGAGGCCCATGCCAGCGCGGCGCTGAGCGGCAGCGTCAGCACCCACGCGGTGAGGATGTTGCCGGCGACGCCCCAGCGAACTGCGCTCACGCGCTTGCTCGCGCCGACGCCCATGATGCAGGCGTTGATGACGTGGGTCGTCGAGACCGGCACGCCGAACTGACTCGCGCCGAGGATGGTGAGCGCGCCCGCGGTCTCCGCGGCAAAGCCCTGGATCGGCTGGATGCGGATGATCTTCGTGCCCATCGTCTTGATGATGCGCTTGCCGCCGGCCATCGTGCCCGCGGCGATGGCACCGGCGCACGCGATGACGACCCACATCGGGACGGCCTCGTTGTGAGGCAGCATCCACGGCGCGAAGCCGCCGGCGTGACCGGCCGCGACGAACGCGAGGAGCGCGAGCGTGATGATGCCCATCGATTTCTGCGCGTCGTTCGAGCCGTGCGCGAAGGCCATCATGCAAGCGGAGAGCAGCTGGAGGCGTCGCGACGCCTGGTTCACGACCTTCGGCGCGCGACGGCGCACGAACCAGAGGAGCAGGATCATGATGATGAACGCCGACGTGAAGCCGATGAGCGGCGACAGGACGAGCGGCACCAGGACCTTCTGATAGAGCGCCGTCCACTTGAACGCCGACACACCGGCCTTCGCGACGACCGCGCCGGCGAGGCCACCGATGAGCGCGTGCGACGAGCTCGACGGGATCCCGTACCACCACGTGATCAGGTTCCAGATGCAGGCGCCGATGAGCGCCGCGAGCACCACGCTCTGCGTGACGATGGCGGGATTCGCGAAGCCCGAGGCGATGGTCTTCGCGACGGCGGTGCCGGTGACGGCGCCGAAGAAGTTCAAGATGCCCGCGATCATGACGGCGGTGCGGACCGGAAGAACACCCGTCGAGACGACGGTGGCGATGGCGTTGGCAGCGTCGTGGAAGCCGTTGATGAAGTCGAAGATGATCGCTGCGAGGATGACGCAGACGAGCAGACTAACCATTCTTGATGGCCAAGTTGGCGAGGATGTCCCCGATCGAATCGCACTGGTCGACGGCGTTCTCGAGGTCCTCGAGCACCGTCTTCTCGCGAATCAGCTTCTTCGCGTCGACCGTGCTGTCCTTGAAGAGCGACGAGATGGCCTCGCGGTAGACGGTGTCCGCCTCCTTCTCGATCTTCCGCAGCTCGCGGGTGCATGTGACGATCTCGGCGTACTCGTGGCGGCGCAGCCTCGGCATGACCACGTCGATGCGATGCGTGCATTCGAGCAGGATCTTCACGAGGGCCTTCATGGGCTCCGTGGGATGCTCGACGCCGAGCATCGTGCATGCGCGAATGGCGCCATTCGTGAGGTCGAGGACGTTGTCGAGCTCGGAGGAGAGCCGCTGCAGGTCCTCGCGATCGATCGGCGTCACGAAGGTCTTGGCGAGCGCCTCCTCCATGGCGTGGACGATGGCGTCGCCTTCGTGCTCGCACTTCTGGACCGCTTTGCGTGCCTCGTCGGCGGTGTGCCCGTTGTCCGTGAACTTCGCGAGGGCCTTGGCCCCCTCGTGCGCGGCCTTCGCTTGCTGCTCGAGGAAGTCGTAGAAGTGATCTTCCTTGGGGAGCAGGAAGCGGATGACGTCCTGGAGGCCCATCAGCCAGCCCTCTTCGAAGTCATGTGAGACAATTGGGTCATGTTCGCGGCTGAATCTAGCCAGTTTGTGACGTCTTGTGCGGCGAACATGTGACGGTACGGTGGCAAAGGGGAGAAAGCGGCACATGAAACGCTCGTCAGCACGCGGTCTTGCGCTCCTCTCCTGGCTGTCCTGCGTCAGCTGCGGCCCTACGCCGATCCCCGATCGCGGTGCGACCGCGCCGCTCGCCATCGGGCCCGCTGCGCCGCCTCGACCCGCACCTCCGCCGCGCACCGAGGCCGCACCGCGACCGCCGGACGACCTCGCGCTGCTCGTCCGCGTGAACGATCCCGAGCAGCTCATGCGTGAGGTGGTGTCGATCCTTCCGGCGAGCGCGGCGGCGGCGGCTTCGGCGCTCGACCCGACGCAGCTCGCGTCCATGTTGCTCGGGCGGCGGCTCGGAAGCGTGATCGATCTCGCGCAGCCGATCGACGTCGTCAGCATCGGAACCAAGTCGCAGCCCACGTTCGTCGTGTCGATGGCGGTCAGGCAGGACGCCGAATCGAAGCTCGGTGAGGGCCTCGTGCTCCGCGAGGAAGGCGGCCTCGTCCACATCGGAAAGCCCGACGATTCGCACGCCGATAGCGGCCGCATGAGTGCGTGTGCCTTCACGGCCGCGGCCGGTCGCGCGACAACACGGCTCGTGTGTGCGTCCGACGAAGAGTCGCTCGACGCGTCCGCGGCGTATCTCGCGCGCAACGTCGCCGCCGAGCCGCTCGATGCCGACGCGCGGCTCTCGCTGCCGGGCAAGATCCTCCGCGAGAAGCGCGACGGAACCACGAAGGCCATCGGCGATGCCGCGGCGTCACGCCTGGGCACGGAGCTCGTCGAACGGTTCGTCGACGAGATCGCTCGCGTCGATGCCGACCTCCGCTTCGCCGGCTCCGGAATCGAAATCGCCGTGGATTTACGGCTCTCGGGACGCGAATCGATGCTCGCGCGCGCGCTCGTTCCGCGTACCAAGCCGTCGCCGCCGCCGGCTGCGTTCTATCGCCTGCCAGGCGACGCCATCGTCTCTCTCTATACGACGGGCGCGCTGGCCGAGGATCTCGCGCCGCTCCGCAAGGTGCTCGCCGACGATCTCGAGCGAACCCTCGTGCAAGACGGACACCTCCCCGAGAAGACGCGTGCGCTCCGTGAACGCATCGAGTCGCTCGTGCTCACGGGCGGTCCGCTCGTGTTCGCCGCCGGCATCGCGGGCGGGCGCGAGGGCGCCGAGAAGGCGCTCGCTGCGCTGGAGGGAGCGCGTCCCGCAGACGAGACGCGCGTCGTCGCACAAGCTCGCAGCGCGCTCCTGCCGTGGATGATGTTCGAGGTCGACGAGCCGGGCGAGAAGTGGACGCAGGGTCTGCGTGACATCGTGAAGCGCGGCGAGGACGTGGACAAGACTCGCAAACCGGGCTCGAAGAACAGCACCCCCGTCGATCCGGACAGCGATCACGTCGACGTGAAGATCGCTGCGCTCGACGCCGCGATCAAGCTTCCCAAGGACACGCTGCATTTCGAGGTGCTGCTCACGCCGCGCACGAAGGGGAAGCACCCAGCGCGCAAGGCCCACCTCTTCGTGGTGCCGAGAGGCGCCGCGACGTGGCTCGGGTACAGCGAGGACGTGGCGGCGATCGCGTCGCGGCTGCGCCTCGCCATCGACGACACGAGCGAGGCCGGGACGCTCGCGCGTTCGTCGGACGCGGCGGCGCTGCGTTCACGCTCCGCGCTCGGAGCCGGGCTCGTCTCGCCGAGCGCGTTCGGGTATCTGACGGCGCGCACCGCGACCGCCGACAACCTTCGCTCCGCCGCGAAGAGCGCCGCGCGCATGTCGGGTCCAGGCCCGCGTGGTCCCGAGACGATCACGTGGACGATGGCAGCCGATGCTGCACCGGGCTCTCCGCACGTGGGGTTGCGCGCGCAGGTGACACGCGCGACGGCCGCCGACGTGCTGCGCATGCTGGGGCTCTGACGCCCGCTACGAAGCGATGCCGACGTACGCTCGCGCGCGCATGATGCCGCGCTCCATGAGCGGCTCGATCCGCGCGACGAAGCCCGCGTGCCGGAGCCGCGCCACGAACGGATCGGCGGCGTAACCGCTCCAGACCGCATAGAGGCCGCGCGGACGAAGCGCCTTGCGAGCGACGGCCAGCGCGTGGTCGGCGTAGAGCCGCGCGTTGGTCCGGAAGCTCGCCCATTGCGGTCCGTTGTCGACGTCGAGGAGTATCGCGGCGAGGCTTTTTTCCCGGGCGATCACGTCGGCGACGTCATCCTGCACGAGCTCGACACGGGGGTCGTCGAGCGCGCCGGCCACGAGGTGCGCCGCGTCTTCGCGCGCGAGCTCGATGACGGCGGAGAGCTTCTCCACGACGATCACGCGACCGTTGGGCGGCAGCACCTCGAGGACGCCGCGCAGCGTCGCGCCGAAGCCGAGACCGCCGACGAGGACACGAGGCGCAGCGCCATCGGCGTCGGCGTCCGCTGTGATGGCTTCGCGCGCGAGGCGACCGAAGGCGAGCTCCGTCTCGAGCGCGGCGCTCGAGAGAAGCACGACGTGACCGAGCACGAGATCGAGCATCTCGCCGCGCTGGCGGAGCGCGAGCATGCCTCCGGCTTCGCGCCACGTACGGAGGATCTTCGCCACGTCTACTCGCGCGTCTCGGGGATCCCCGCCGCCGTCGTGGCACTGGCCGGCTTCGTGTCACTGCGCGGTGTCGGATTCGGACGCGGCCGCGCGTGACCACCACCCGCGTGAACGGAGGCCTTCGGAGATGCAGTGTTCGGCGCAGTCGTCGTCGTCATCGCCGTCGTCGTGACAGCCGTGGTGACGACCGGGCCGCCGGTGCTCGCGGGATCGAGGTTCGGGGGCGTGAGCGGAGGGCTCGCGGTATCGAAGCCGCCTGCCGGCTCCGCGCTCGGCGGCACGGCAGCATCGCGATTCTTGCCGGCGATGCTTGCCACCATCACGGCCGTGACGCCGACGATCACGACGAACACCCCCGCCCAGATCGCGGCCGTGACCGGCGAGATGTCCTTCTTGCCGGGATCCGTGAGCGGCGGAACGCGCATGGGCGGCGCCGTCCACGCGTTGCGCATGGAGTTGGCCGAGCTCGCCGAGTGGAACGAGGGCGCGCTCGGCTGCGGAGGCGGCGGCGCCGATGCCACGAGCGCCGGACCGAGGATGGCGATGCGCTCGAGCGACGGCGTGGCCACGGGACCGGCATACGGTGCGAGCAAGCGGGCGAGCTCGATGACGTCGCTCAAGCGAGCGTTGCGATCGCGCTCGAGGCAGCGCGCCACCACGTTCTCGAGGCCGTGCGGGACGTCGGGCCTTGCATCGCGGAGGTTCGGGAGGGGCCCGTGCATGATCTGCTGGATCAGCTCGCCGAGCGACGGCGCATGAAAGGGCGCCTTTCCGCTGATGAGGCGGAAGAGGATGACGCCCAACGACCAGATGTCGCTCCGCGCGTCGGCATCGCGCGCCGAGATGATCTGCTCAGGAGCCATGTAGCTGGGCGAACCGAGGAGATCGGTGACCTTCGTGACGACGCTGTCGGGTCGATCGCGGCGCGGGCGTCCGCCGGGATTGGTGTCGTCCTCCATGCCCAGGTCGAGGACCTTGGAGACGCCGAAATCGAGGACCTTCACGATCGGCTCGCCGCTCTGGCCCTTCGTGAGGAACAGGTTCGCGGGCTTCAGGTCGCGATGCACGATCCCGTAGCCGTGCGCCTCGGAGATGGCCTCGCACGCTTGGAGGACGTACTCGCACGCCTCGTGCGCGGGGACGGGTCCCTTCTTGTGGAGCAGATCGGAGAGGTCGGTGCCCTCGAGGTACTCCATCACCATGTACGGCGCGCCGCCGTCGAGCGCGCCGACGTCGAGCACACGTGACACGTGCTTGCTCTTGAGGCGGACGGTGTTCCGCGCCTCGCGGAGGAAGCGGCTCTTGTAATCGGGCGTGCAGATCTCGTCGCGCATGAACTTCAGCGCGACCATCTGGCCGAGCTGCAGGTGGCGGGCCGACACGACATAGCCCATGCCACCCTCACCGAGGATGCGCTCGACCCGGAATTTCCCGGCAATGACGTCCCCGGGGCGGATTCCGGCCACGGGGAGAGTGTGCTCGTCAAGCCCCGGCAAATCAAGAAGGCCGCAAGGACCGCGACAGCCGTGTGCGGGCTCACGGGATGCAGTAACGAGAGGGCTGCCGCGTCCAAAGAGAAGGCTGCCCGTAGGCGACGCGACGATGGAGGCGAGGGTGGCCGAGGACAGGCTCCAAACTGTCCGGGCCACCCTGCCCGGCACTGAAGTCCGCGGAATCATGTGAGCCACGAACAGGCACGCCCATCGCTAGGTGGGCGTGCATGTCCCGTTGGCAGGCCTCGCGTCTCCTCCGCATCGTGGTTCCTCTCCTCTTCTGGTTCGCGTCGTTCACGCGCGACGGCGAGGCGCGTGCTGCTCCGCATGCGAAGCCCGACGAAGACCTCGTGGCCGACGGCGACAGCGAGCTCGATCCCGAAGACCTCGTCGGACACGCGACCGTCGGTCGTGGCACCGCCCGATCGGCGCCCGGAGGTCAGGCCTGGTTCTCGCTCGCCGGCTTCTCGCGCGAGACGATGACCGGCCAGCGCGAGGTGGGCGGCCTCGTCGTGGTCGGACTACCGCTCGATCGTTTCGCGCGCGTCGCATCTCGAACAGGAGTGACACCGAGCGCGCCGGTCGTGCCCGTCGTGCCGGTCACGCATGCGGTGGCGAACGCAAACGCCGGCGCGAGCGCCAACGTCGTTCTCGCAGCGCAGCCCGAGGAGCCAGCGGTCGGCGTGACTCCGAAGCTCGCGCGCGCCGCAGTCGAAGCGGCATGGAGGACCGCCGGTCTCGGCAACGACGACGCAAGGCTCGACGCCATCGTCTCGCGCGCTCGCTGGAGCGCGCTCCTCCCGGAGACGCGCCTGCGTGCGATCCGCTACGACGCGCAGACGCTCTACGCGGAGCAGACCGTCGACACCAATCGCCTGCGCGACTCTGCCGGCGCGAACGTGGGGCTCGAAGCGAGGCTCACGTGGCGCTTCGACCGCCTGCTCTACGCCGATGACGAGCCTTCGTTCGAACGCATGCGGCTCGAGCGTCATGATGCGCGTGCGCGCATCGCGGGTCGCGTGCTGGAGGCGCTCTTCCACTGGCATCGCGCATGGCTCGAGCTGGCGTGGGCTCGAGCAGCGTCGCGTGACGCGCGCGAGCCGTCCAACCGTCCGTCGCGCGACGAGAGCGAGTCGGCGCTACGCGTGATGGAGGCCGAGGCCACGCTCGATGTCCTCACCGCAGGCTGGTTCACCGCATCGAGGGCACGCTTCACCGTGACGAGACCGATCGTCCCGATTCCCAGCGCATTGCCGGAGGCACTGTGAACGACCGTGGCGATCGCAGCAGCTGCTCAGTGCGCGAACGCGGCGCACGGGTCTTCGTCCGTCGCGCGCGGCGTGAACCATACGAAGTCGAACGGCAGCGTCGTGACGTTCCACCGCGCGGCATACGCGGGCGGGTCGTTCTTCCCCTTCTCGACCTCGGCGAACGCGATGCTCAGCACCGCGCGCTTCGGGTC
>JAXDMI010000369.1:0-4178 GCA_034666145.1 Myxococcales bacterium
GTCCGCAGATGACCGTCGATTACTTCGGCGGCAGCGGCAACGGGGTGAAGCGCATCGCCGTTCCGCTCGCAGCGGGCGTCGGCGCGAAGGACATCACCGCCATCGCCTTCGATGCCTACGACAACGATGGCATCTATTTTCTAGGTATCGGCGATGCCTTCGTACCGCAGCCGAGCGGCACCAACGGCGCGACGCTCGACTACGTCAACAAGGGCATGAAGGCCGCGAACGTCTACGTCGACGACGGCAACAGCGGCTGCGTCGCGGGCAAGAGCACGAAGGACGGCGTCCTCTATCCGTGCGTCGGCTCGGCGTTCACGCTCACGCTCTGAGGTTTGCGACGCAGCGCTTGGTCCTCGATGGTGACCTCATTGCTTCTCGAAGCGATACAGGGCTTCGCCCTTGCCGTATGCGAGGCGGAGGACGAGCTCCTGCTTGCCGTTGTTGACGGCCGATGCATACGGCGCGGAGGTCGCGGCGCTCGGAGGGCACGTCGGTGCCGCCTCGAGCGGTGACTTGTCGGCGGGCGCCGGGGTCAGCGTCGAGGTCCGATGGCGCGAGCCGCCGCCGCCGACGTTGGTGTGCGTCTCCGCGGTGCCGACGCCCGTCGCCGAGACGGTGAGGTCGAGCGTCTCCTTGAACCCCGTGGGCACGAACTTCGTCTGACAGAAGCTCGGCGTCGCGAGCGCCGCGACGTGCGTGAGGAAGTACGTGCCCGCGACGAGCTTGCCGCCGCCGAGGACCGGCGCGAACGAGACGCATACCGACGAGATGGCCGGCGCGGTGTTCGCGAGCGTGTTGCAAGGCCCGGCGTCGGTGCCGGCGTCGTCGTCGCCGGCATCGGGATCGATGTTCGAGCCGCCGTCGGCGATGACCTCGCCGTCCGCGGCCGCGTCGTCGGGCGCCGTCGCATCGCCGCCGGTCGTAGAGCCGGTCTCGTCGCCGGTGCCCGCCTCCGACGTCGTGCTGTCGCCCGGCGTGCCGTTCGAGGTTCCGCCACAGGCCTCCGTCGCGGCGACGGCCACGAGCAGCGTGAGGACTCCGAGCCCAAGAAAGCTTCGTCGCGCCATGGTGACCTCCGCGAGAGCACGGTCGTCTCTCGCGAGGCGGAGTCAGCAAGCGGAGTGCCGTCGCAGCGAACGCGTCATCGCCCTATTTTTTCGGCCTAATCTCGATCGACCAACGAGCTGCCCCTGGACGTACCCGCGTCCAGGCGACCGCGCGTGCGTCCTCGGGCGAGGTGCGCGCGATGTGCGCGCTACTCGACGAGCTTCGCGTCGGTGATCACGTCGCCCTGCGCGAGTGACCACCATGCGCCCTCGGCGCGTCCCACGCGCGTGTACTCGCCGTCGAGATGCGGAGTGCGCGCGAGCGTGACGAAGACCTGGCTCGATCCGGTGTCACGGCCGGCGAGGGCCATCCCGATGTCCAGCGGCGCGAACGGGACCGGCGACGTCTCGCAACGCAATGACGTGCCCGAGCCGCCGTAGCCGTCGCCCTCGGGATCGCCGAACTGCACCACGAAGCCCGGCGCGACGCGATGAACGACGATGCCCTTGTAGAACCCCGACTTCACGAGCGCCGCGAGGCGCGTCGCGGTGATCGGCGAGAGCTCGGGCTCGAGCACGAACGTGAGCGGTCCGACGTCGGCATCGGTCGTGAAGACCACCTTCTGCGTTGCGCGTGCCGTCTTGCCGAGCTCGGCAGCGGGCACCGCCTCACGGTTCGGCGCATCGCACGCGCCGACGTTCTCACCCAGCGTGCGCAGCGCCTTCTGCGCGCGCTCGCGGACCACGACGTTCGGGTCGTTGCACGCGACGCTCGCCGCCGCCTTCGCCTGCGGATGGCGTACGCTCGCCGCCGCCTCGATGAGGGCGATGCGCGTCTCGAAGCGATCCTCCGGCCATTTCTCGGCGAGCGCTGCCGAGAGCGCACGCGACACGTCGCGCGAGAGCTCGAGGGCGGGATCGGTGCTGGGCGGCGGCGCGCGCGGATCGAGCGCGGCGCGGCGCTCGCTCTCGGCGAGGACCATCGCGCGATCGGGATGTTGATCGACGACGTCGGCGGCGGTGGCCACGAGCCCGGCCTTCTTCGACGAGAGCGCGTCGGCGAGGATCGCCGCCGCGGCATCACCGAGCTCGTGATGCTGGCCGATGGCCTCCACGGCTTGCTCGCGGATCCGGAGGTTGTCGCTCTTGGCGAAGGCGCGGAACGCCGCCTTGCGCTCTCCCGTCAGCGGGCGTCGCACGAGCGACGTGAGGCGCGCGCGCTGCGAGATCTCCGAGGTCTCGACGTCGCACTTCCGCAGGACCTCCGCGTCGTACACGCCGCGCGCCAGTCCGAGCGCCGCCGCACAGCGCAGCTCGGCGAGACGCCGCGCGAGCGCGGGCTTCGGCTCCGACGGCGCCGTCATCGTGGAGAGCGCGCGCAACGCCGGCTCCGACTTCTTGGGCGGCTCGGGGCCGAGCGACCCGACCAGCGTGTACAGTACATGGAACTCGGGACCGAGCAGACCCTGGATGGCGAGCGCATCCTTGTCGGGGACGAGCCGTGCGAGAGCATCCGCTGCGGCCGACTGGCCCGGCTCGAAGAGCGCGCCCAGCGCGCGCGCCGCTTCTGCGCGCTCCGCCGGCGTGAAGCGCGTGTCGGTCACGGCCGCGAGGAGCTGCGGCGCGACTTCCTTCGCGAGCTCCTTGCCTGCGCGCCCCAGCGCCTTGATGGCGAGGATGCGCGAATCACCCGGGCGCGCGAGCGCCTGCCCCGCGACCTCGACGACGCGCTTGCCGAAGGCCTCACCGGCGTCGGCTCGCGAGAGCGCATAGAACGCGAGGTCCGCGGGACCATTCGCCGTCCCGTTCGCAGCCGCCGCGCCCGGACGCGATGACGCCACCTCGAGCAGCGCGGTCATGGCGTCGGCGCCGATTTGCTTCCGGTTGCGCGCCAGATCGCCGAGCCCGAGCAGCGCCGGATCACGCCACGCACCGCCGGTCTTCAGGAGTGACACGAGCGCCAGCTCGGCGAGGCTCCCGCCACAACGACCGACGCCGCGCGCGATGGCGGTCCGCGGCTCGAGCTCCGCGTTGCCTCGCACGCCGGATCGCGGGCCTCCGGCATCGGCGCCGAGCGTCGCTGCGCGCGCCGACAGCATCTTGACCGTCACGTCCTCGCGACCCTTGCACGCATGACCGAGGCCGTACGCAGCCCACGTCACCACGTCGGCGTCCTCGTCGGCGAGATGCGCGGTCAGGCCCTCGACGCTCGCGGCATCGGCGATGCGCGACAGCGCACGCGCGCTCTCGCGTCGGGCGGCCACGTCGTGGCTCGACCGAACGTCAGGCGGCAAATCTTTCCCGCGCCGAACAGCCGCGGCGCGCGCCACGGCGAGCGCATCGAACGCGCTCACGCCGTTCGTGGAAGAGGAGGACGAGGCGGCGCCGCTTGCCGCGGTCCCTCCCTCGGCCGCGTCAGCGCCCGAGGCCCCGGCATCGCTGCTGGGAGACGACCGCGGACATCCCGCGAGCGCGAACAGCAGACCGAGGCTCACCAGTGCCCGCACGTCGCGCATCATGCACGTCGTTGCCAGTCGCGTCACACGATCCTCGTCCTCCGCCGGGCGTCGTTCCACGACGAGAGTCGCTCGCGCTGTTGCCAGTAGATCCGTTGGAACAAGGTCGGCTCGGGCGGATCGACACCGACGCCCTCCACCTCGAGACCCGCCGCGCGGAAGGCACGCTCGGCGCGGGGCAAGTGCCACGTGCAGGTGACGAGGACGACGCGGCCGATCCCCCGCCGTGCCAGCAACGCGGCCGCAAATCGTGCGTTGTCCCGGGTGTCGAGCGAGCATCGCTCGCGGACGATGGCCTCCGCGGGGACGCCACCCTCGCGCAGCATCCGGGCGAGCTCGTCGGCCTCGACCAGGCCGCCCCAGGAGCGACCCCCGCAGGCCATCGCCATCGTCGCCCCGCGCAGGCGGTAGGTCTCCGCGGCGATCCGGGCCCGCCGCTCGAGCGTCGGGCTCCCGGCACGACAGCCGAGAACGCACACGACGGCGGGTGCGCGATCGAGGGGTCCGTCGGGGCTCGGCACGCTCAGGTCTTCATAGCGAAAGCGCCTGGCTAGTGCGAGCATGCAGGAGGGCCGTCGTTTCTCGGTAGATTCCACGGCGGAATCGTTCGACA
>JAXDMI010000370.1:0-5456 GCA_034666145.1 Myxococcales bacterium
TGCCGACCCGCCGGCCGAGGACGACCGACACGAGCCCGTTCTCGCCGAAGCGATCGGTGAGCTTGGCGTAGAGAGTCACGTATTCGGGACTCCTGGCGATGCTCTCGATCTGCGCGGGCGTGTACCGACGCGTGGTGAGGTTGAACTGATTGGTCTTGTTCACGAGCTGCGTGACGCGGTCGAAGTAGGGCGGCGTGATCGGTCCGATCTCCGCGGTCATCGCGAGCGAATCGAGATACGCGCCGTAGTCGTCGGACGACACGCCCGTGCTCGGTGCGACCGCCGCACGCGCCGCGTTCTGCTGGAGATATGCGGTGCGTTGGAGATCCTCGGTGCCGAGCGTGAACGGCTCGAAGTAGCCCTCGCGATCGAGCATCTCGGCGAACGAAGTGACGTGCGTGGCGCTCGGTACGGCGACCTCGGGCAGCTCGCGGCGCACGAACGCCTGTTCCGCCGGATTGTCGTCGACGAACACCAGCGCATCGAGCCCGATGCCGAGCGCGGCGGCGATGGCCCGCAGATTGTCCGGCTTGGGATCCCAGTTCGCGACGAACGCGCTGAAGTCGTCCACCGACAGCACGCTGTCCGGGTGTCTGAAGCCGGCTCGCGCGATGGCCGGATTGTTCTTGGAGCACACGGCGAGCAAGACGCCGCGCTCCTTCAGGGCGAGGCAGTACTGCTGGAAGGACAGGAACGCCTCGCCCTCGGGCGTCTCGTGACCGAGCCTCAGCGCATTCACGCCCTCGTCCCCGATCACGCCGCCCCAAAGCGTGTCGTCGAGATCGAGCACGAGGCACTTCCTGCTCTTGCCGAACGCTGCGCGGATGATTCTCGCCACGCTGTGGGCAACGAGCGCGCTTCCCTCGGGGGTGAGCGCCATGCGGTAGTGATGCCAGTGCCGCGCGCTGGCCCACGAGGAGAGGCCCACGTGCGCAGCCAGCGAGTGGATGTCGACGACACGCAGCCGCGGCGTCCGGCGTGCGAGCGCCGCGAGCGAGCCGTTTAGCCGCGCCACGAAGCTCGATTTGCCGAAGCCCGCCGTGGCACCGAGATGACCGAGGGGCTCGATCGCCGGCGGATCGAAGTTGTTCTGCACGACCAAGCAGTCGGTGCGCTCGAGGAGCCCGTTCCACACCGACTCGAAGCGGCCGTACTCGGCGGCGAGCGCCGCGTCGACTTCGGTGTCGGTGGCGAGCAGCTTCGGCCAGTGACCGATGTTGCGATGTGTGGTGTGCACGAACACCACGTCGGGCGCGAACGCTCGGAGGGCAGCGTCGTCGACGACCGCTTCTTCGTAGAAGCGATTGTACTCGGAGACGTAGAGCGTCGGCCGGATGCCCGCGGCGAGGAGGAACAGCTCGAGGAAGTCCTCGATGTCGGCGGTCGTCGATCCGCCGAGGATGGCGACCTTGACGTCGGTGAACGGCCCACCCGCGAGGAGCTGCTCGCGCAGCCCACGTCGCTTTCGCGCGATCAGCGGGACGTCGAACGGATAGCGGAGCATGTCGATCGTCGTGTCGTTCGTGATGTCGTTTGTCATCGCGTTACCTGGGGGCGAAGCGCTCAGTAGTTGAAGGTCCAACGCTGCGGATCGAGCAGCACGAACTCGGAATAGAGCGTGTCGATGTCCTCACGCCGCCGCGACGAGGTGATCGCAGGGCGGTAGAGGCGCGGCTGATGAAGCTTGTACGTGGGGCATCCGCGCAGCGGCGCGTCGGCCGTCAGTCGCTCGTCGACGATGCTGAAGAGCGTGCGGTGAGCCCGCAGGAGGGCCAGTTGCATCGCGCCTGCCAACCGCCGGAACAGCGACGCGTCCGATCGGTAGTAGACGAAGCTGGTGGGGAAGCGACGAAGGCGCGTCTTGCCCGCGACGACGTAGCTGTAGTCGTGCGATCCCGCGAACACGAGATGGGTGCACGGGTAGCGGCGATGGTCCTGGAAGACGCGGAGGTCGTCTCCGATGAGCAGCTTCTCGATCGTCTTGTGGTCCTCGACGAGGCGGTAGCCGCGCGCCGGCCACTGCGGATAGATGGGCGGTATCAGCACGAGACGCTTCTCGAGGTCGCGGAAGCCCATCCGCTGGAACACAGCGCGCGTGAACGCCGTGGGGCTCAAATTGAGGATGGTGTGGTCCTTCAATCCGAACATCGGCATCAGGAGCTGCAGTCCGCCGCTCGAACGAAACGTCTTCTTCACGACCCAGGACGTGACGTTGCAGAACGACTCGCCGGCGCGCTGGCTGAAGATCGCGCCCAGGAAGCCGACGATCGCCTTGCCGTCGCAGAGCACCCAGCCGCGGTTCTTCCGATCGCCGCCGTCGAAGTCGTAGTCGAAGAGGCGGCGCCAATCCGCTTCGCCGAAGCCCGGACCGAACTCCGTGAGCACGTCACGGATGTCGGCGAACATCTCGATCGTCGCCGGCCGCACCTGCAAGCTTGATCGCATGAACGACCACGACTGCAGCTCGCGTGCCCCGAGCCGAGCCACGCGGTGACGGCAAGTCGCTTGCTCGTGCTCGCAGCGATTGGCAGTCTGCGTGACGGAGCGATTGCGAATCGACCGCGACGCGCGCGTCGAGAGTCAGCTCACGCCGCAGATGCGCGCACGGGCTCGGACGAGAGCATCCGCGCCGTGCGCCATGCGCCGAAGCGATAGTAAGCGAGTGAGAGCGCTACCGATGCGAGCGAGCCCAGCGGGAAGCTCCACCAGATCGCGTCCGCGCCCCACGTCCGGAGCAGCGCGACGGCGAACGGGATCCGCAGCACCCACAGCGAGACGAAGAGGATGAGGAGCGGCGGGATCACGGCGCCTGTCGAGCGAACGACGCTCGACAGCACCATCGAGATGCCGAAGAACGTGAATGACCACACCACGATCGCGTTGAGATGTGTGCCGACGGCGATCGCTGCGGGGTCGGTGAGGAAGAGCCCGAGCGCACTTCGATCGAACATGTAGATGATCGCGGCCAGCGTGCCGGTCATGAGGAAGTTGATCCCGACGCCCGCCAGCGCGATGCGGCTCACGCGATCCCAGCGCCCTGCCCCGACGTTCTGCGCGGCCATCGCGGACGCTGCCATGCCGATCGCGAAGGCCGGCATCTGGATGTAGTTCCAGAGCTGGAGCGCGGCTCCGAACGCCGCCGACGTCGCGGTCCCGAAGCCGTTGACGAGGCTCATCATGACGATCGCGGAGGAGGTCATCACGATCATCTGCATGCCCATCGGCAGCCCCTTCTTCACGAGCGCTCCGAGGAGGGCGCGGTCCGGCCGGAGGTACGCGAGCTCGGCGCCGCGCAGGCAGAGGAAGTGCTTGCGGCGATACAGGTGGATCATGATGGCCACGAGCGTGACGCCGTTGGCGATGAGCGTCGCCGTCGCGGCGCCCGCGATACCGAGCTTCGGCAGTGGCCCGACACCGAAGATGAGGAGCGGGTTCAGCGCGATGTCGAGTCCGACGGAGAGGAGAGAGAACAGCAGCGGCGTGCGCGCGTCGCCGGCGCCGCGCAGGACAATCGTGACGAACGCGTAGACGAAGATGAACGGCATGCCCACGAAGATCACGCGCAGGTATGCGATCGCGTAGGGCAGCGCGTCCGCGGGCGTGTGCATCCACGACAGGAGCTGCGGCGAAAAGAAGAAGCCGACCGCCGAGATGCCGAGCGCCGCGAGGATGAAGAAGCTCGCGCTCGTGCCCACCACGCGCTTCGCCTGGTCGACGTCCTGCGCACCGATGCTCTGCCCGACCAGGATCGACGCGGCCATGGCCACGCCGAACACGATGCCGATCAGGAAGAACATGATCGTGTTCGCGTTGGACGTCGCGGTCAGCGCGGCGCTTCCCAGATAGCGCCCGACCCAGATCGAGTTCACCGAACCGTTCAGCGACTGGAGGACGTTGGTGAGGAGGATGGGGAGCGAGAAGACGATGAGCGTCCGGCCGACGTGCCCTTCCGTGAGGAGGGGACGTGCGGGCCGGGACGCGGCGGGGCCTGGGATCGACATCGGCGGCCGGATATTACCCGGGGATTATTATCCGTCAATAAGATCCGGGTAAAATCCGACGAACCGGGCCGATGGCACAAAACGAAGTGATGGCACACCGTGGACGATACACTGGGCATCGCGCGGCACACGTCGCGCGGCGACCCTGAAAACATGAGCGCTCAGCCCGCGTTGCCGTCGTTCACGATGCCCGCCCGCTACGAGGCGGTGGCACGCCTCGGCAAGGGCGGAGGCGGCGAGGTCTGGGCCGTACGCGACCGCGTGACGGGCATCGAGCTCGCGCTCAAGGTCCTCGCAGAGGACGCCGGCGAGGGCGAGGTGATGGCGCTCGTTCGCGAGGCGGTGACGCTCAGCGGTCTCGAAGGGCTCGGCGTTCCGCGCGTCGTCGCGTTCGGTCGTCTACCGGGAAGCCCACGTCGTTTTCTCGTCCGCGAGCTCGTCGACGGCAAGAGCCTCGAGGACGTGATGGAGAGCGGCGACGGCGAGTGGCTGCGTCCCGTCGCGTGCGCGGCGGATCAGCTCACCGTGCTGCATCGCGCCGGTCTCTTCCATGGCGACATCAAGCCCGCGAACGTCATCGTCGGTGACGACGGCATGGGCACGCTCGTCGACCTCGGCCTCGCGACGCCATGGCGCGAAGGCGGCGCGCGCGCGAAGGGCCTCACGCCGAAGTACGCCGCGCCGGAGCTCCTCGTCGGCGATCCGCTCACCGTACGCGGCGAGGTGTATGCGCTCGGCGCGACGCTCGCAGACGCGTTGACGGCGCGCGGCACCGAGCTCACCACTGCCACGCGCGCAGCCCTCCAACGGATCGCGACGCGCGCGACCGAAGAGGATCCGCACGCTCGCTATCCGAGCATCGACGAGCTCGCGAGCGCGTTCAAGAGCGCGGCGAAGCTCGAGACGCGCGCCTTCGACGAGGCGGCAGCGTGGCCCGTGCTCGGCGTCGACGGAGCCGCGCAGAGCCTCACTGCCGAGGTGGCGAAGCTCGGCGACGGCGCTGCGCTCGCCGTGGTCGGACCGCGTCGCAGTGGCCGCACCACCCTGATCCGTAGGCTCTCGTGGTCGCTCGGCGTCAGCGGGCGTCCCGTCGCGAACGTCGAGCCCGGTCGCGATGCCAAGGGCGCCGCACGTTCGATGTCCTCGCGCGAAGTCGTGGAGCTGGAGCTCGGCGTCTGGGGCGGCATCGACGCGCCCGTGACCGGGCTCGTGGTGGTCGTCGACGATCTCGCCGGGCTCGAGGACGACGCACGCGCCGCGCTGAAGCAAGCGGCCGAGCGTGGCGCACGCATCGTCGCCGTCGGTGACGAAGACGAGGTGGCGCGGCTCGCGTCCGGAACCGCAGCCGGTATCGGCGTCTTCGAGGTGCCGCCGCTCGACGAGGCGTCGGCATCGGACCTCGTGAAGCGCGCCGTCCCTTCCCTGCCCGATCGGCTCGCACGGCACCTCCTCGAT
>JAXDMI010000371.1:0-3256 GCA_034666145.1 Myxococcales bacterium
CGCTCCCATCGGGTATGGCGGCGGCGCCGTGAGCGCGATGTACGCCCAGAAGACCGCGCCGTCTGCGCTCTGCGCGAAGAACTGCGGCGTGGTCATCGGTCCGGCCGTGGCGATCGGCGTGTCGGGCGTCGTCATCGGCGTCGCGCTGCCCGCTCCGTTCACGAACGCGAAGAGCGCGTTCTGGGCAGGATCGATCTTCCCCACGATGAGCCGCGAGCCGCTCATGGCCAACGGCGTCGAGCTCGGGGTGACGGCGATGGTGGTCGACGCGAAGCTCACCGGCTCGACGAGCGGCGGCTCGATCGGCGCCGACGGATACGAGGCCGCGACGTTTCCGTCGACGAGCAGCGCCGTGTCGTTTCCGCGCGGGAACAGCGTGAGCGGATCCGCCGCGGGACGGTCGAACGCAGCGAGCACGGTGGTGACGTGGATCTTGTCCGCGAACGGATCCGGCGGCACGTCGACGTACGCGATCGAAACGCGTGACGTGGTTCCCGCCCCGGCCGCCGGGCCCAGGAAATAGACGCGGCTTCCGCTCGCGATGATCTGGTTCGGGACGAACCCGAGACCGATGACCGGGACCGACGCGGGCGCAACGTTCTGCGGATCGGCGGCGGCGAAGGCGCGCACGCCGTTCGTGGTGCCGACGAAGACGAACGGATAGACGGCGACGAAGCAGCGGCCGAGATTTCCACCGCAGCCGATCTGCGCGCCGACGGGGAACTGCGACGCTCGGTACTTGTAGGGCTTCGCAGCGCCGCACGTCTGCGCGGCCAGGTCGCACGTCCCCGAGTTGCACGCGGGGGCGCGGCACACGTCGAAGACGCACGCCTTCCGCGCGACATCACACTTCGCCTCGAGACAACCCGCGGTGCCCTTGCAGTCGCTGTCCTGTGCGCAGACGCCGGCCTCGGGTTGAATGGGCGGTAATGCGCCGTCACTGCCGCCGTCGACGGGGGCCGCGGTCTCCGCCCCGGGTGCGTCGAAGGCTCCGGCCTCCGGCACGCGACCGATCAGCGACTCGTCGAGCCCGAGCGAGCAGCTCGCGAGAGCGACCGGAACGAGCACGGCCGCCGTGAGCCCGATCGCCGCGTGTCTGTGGCTCTTGTCGCGCATTCGGCTCATCAGAACTTCCCCGTCAGAACGGCGCCGCCGGGCGCAGCGCCGACGTTCACCCGACCTTCGCCGTTGTTGTCCGGCAGCACCACGAGAACGACGGCGCCGGCCACGAGGACGGCCCCCGAGATCAGCGCCACGTTGGTCCACGTCTGCAGCGACGATGCATGATCGAACGCCTCGCGCGTTGGACCCGCTTCGTACGCGGTCTTCGCGCTGTTCGCGTTCGTGCCGAGGATGATCGCGCTCCCCAGCGCCGCGATGCCGATGCCTCCCACGCCGACGCCGATCACGCGCCGCGTGATCCAGTACGGGCGCGGCGGCGGCGGCGGCGCCTCGACGACGGGCGGCGGCTTCACCGGCTCGGGCTCTTTCGTCACGATCTTCGGCTCGTCCTTCAGCTCGATGGCGACGGGCTTTCCCGCTTGGAGCGTGACGTCACGTCGCTCGATGGGCTTGCCCGGTGCGCGCACGCTGAGCGCATGAACGCCGGCGCCCGCGTGGAGACGCGCCGGCGTCGGCACCTCGGTGAACGTGTCGAGCTGGACGCGCCATCCGTCGGGCGCGGTGACGGTGAGCGTGCCGAGCGTGGCCTCGAGCTGCGTGACGCGATCCTTCGCGAGGCCTTGCTGCTTTGGATCGAGCCCGCCGATCTCGAGCGCGCGGCCGTAGGCATCCGCGGCGCGCTCCGGCCTCGATGCGAGGTCCCAGGCTTGTCCGGCGGCGGCGAGCGCGACCGAGCTCTGACGGAACGATGTCGCCGCTTCGAAGTGGAGCGCGGCCTCTTGAAAGCGCTTCTGTTGGAACGCCTGCGTGCCTTGCTGGTACTGCTGCCGCGCCTCGACCGCAGCATCCGTAGCCGTCGCGTCCTGCGCGCGCGCGACGACGGGTGTCAGGCTCATCGCCGCGAGGAGGCCGGCGACCGAAAGGCGGCGACCGATGCGCCGGCTCGTACCTGGAAGTGGTCGCTTCATGATGCCGGGCGCCATGAGCCCAGGATACGGCCAAAGGGCACGCGCTGCCCAACGCGCTGCACGCTCAGAACGGGTTCGGCGGCAGCGCCGGATCGTTCTTGGGCAGAAGGCGCTTCTTCGGCGGATCCTTCGGGGGATCCTTGGCCGGATCCTTCGCGGCCTCGTCGGCGGGTGCGTTGCCTGCAGGAGGCTGCGCGGGCCCCGGACGCGCGACCGGCGCCTGGGTCGGCGTCTCGCTCGCGACCGGCGGAGGCGTGGGATCGGCGACGGGCGGCACACCGGTCGCCGGCTTCAATGCGATCTCGAGCGGCGACGTGGTGAAGAAGTCGACGAGGACGGTCGAGTCTTCGAAGCCCTTCGCGCGTCCCACCACCATCACGCTCTTGCCCATCGCAGGTCGCGTCACGGTTCGTACGCCGCTCGCGAGCTCGACGCCCTCGACGGAGAGCGTCGCCTCCGCCGGCGTGACGCGGAACGTGATCTCGACGGGGACCGGCGTGGGCGCGACGACGCCGCCCGATGCGCTCGTGGCGGCACCGTTCGGGTTGGCCGCCGGCTCGACGGCGACCGGCGCGCGGCGATGCCGGACCAGGAGGAAACCGCCGACGCCGATCAACACCGCGAGCAAGACGCCGGCGGTGATCGCCATGACGTAGTGACCGGCTCCGCCCGGCGCGCTCGACGGTCGCTCTGCCGCCGGAAGCTGCGGATCGAACGACGCGCTCGGCGGCTGACCGTACGCCTGCATCTGTTGCTGCGGGTCGTGTTGGTGCTGGTCCTGTTGGTGCTGCTGCTGCTGCTGCATCGCGTGCGGCGGCAACGCCGCCGGATTCATCGTCGCGGGGCTCATCGCGCCGGGAGGCATCGAAGACACCGGCGGAATCGTAAACGGCCCGCTCGGCGGCATCAGCGACGTCTGCGCGAACGGCTTCACCATCGGAGGCGGCGGGGAGTGCGCGGGGTACGACGGATACGACGGCTGCTGCGCCTGGCCTTGCGGTGCCTGCGCGGATTGCGGTGCCTGCGCGGCGTGCGCGGCCTGCGCGGCCTGCGCGAAAGGATGCGGCGCGGCCTGCGGGATCGTCGTCGAGCTGCTCGGTCCACCGGCGCCCGTCACCGCGCCCATCGTGGCCAGAGGCAGCGTCGCCGGGGCGATCTTCAGCGGA
>JAXDMI010000372.1:0-9788 GCA_034666145.1 Myxococcales bacterium
AGACGCATGCATACACGGCGCTCAACGGCGCAGCGCAGGAGCATGCCGCGCTGCTGCGGTCGGGTGGTCCGCGCTCGACGCCGACGCAGGAGGGCCTCGCGGTGTTCGCCGAGCTCTATCATCATGCGCTCGCGGTGCCGCGGCTGCGCCGGCTCGCGCTGCGCGTGAAGCTGGTGGCGATGGCCGAGGACGGCGCGAGCTTCCTCGACGTGTATCGCGTGCTCGTCGTCGACGAAGGCGTCGAGAAGCGCGACGCGTATCTCGATGCGGCGCGGATCTTCCGCGGCGGACCGCCGGAGGGCGGCGGGCCCTTCACGAAGGATGCCTGCTACCTCGCGGGGCTCGTGCACGTGCATGCGTTCCTCGCGGCGTTCGTGCGCGCGGGCTTCCGCGACGAGTGCGAGATGATCGTGTGCGGCCGCTTCGCGCTCGAGGACATCGCGGCGCTGGTGGAGCTCCGCTCGATGGGCCTCCTCGCGCGCCCCAAATTCCGCCCGCGCTGGCTCCGGGAATGGAGCACGCTCCTCCCGTACTTCGCGGTCTCCTCCTTCTTCGGCGGCCTAGACCTCACGCCCGTCACGAAGCTCTACGCCGACGTCATCACCCTAGCGAACGAAGCCCGCCCGACCCCCGGTCGTTGACGATGACCCAGGGTCATTTGGCGTCTCCTGACCCAGGGTCATTTGGCGGTCCCTGACCCAGGGTCATTTGGCTATGACGTCGATCGATCCAATTCAGCGCAACTTCGGCCGCGTCCGGCCGAGTCTTCTCATGTGACCCGACCCCGCCAGATCATCCCAGGCCGCACGTATCTCCTGAGCCGGCGCTGCAGTCAGCGGCAGCATCTCTTGCGACCAGGCGCCGATGTCGAGCAGATCTTTCTCTACTGCCTCGGCGCTTCCCTGATGCGCTACGACGTCACGCTCCATGGCTATATGGCCATGAGCAATCATCAGCACCTCATCGTGCGCGACAACGGCGGCGAGGTCCCGGGCTTCTACGCTCATTTCAACAACCTCGTCGCAAGAGCGCTGAACCGGCACTGGGGCAGATGGGAGAACCTATGGGCCCCCGGGAAGCCGAGCGTCGTCCACCTCGTCGACGCGCAAGATCGGTTCGACAAGCTCGTCTACTTGCTCGCCAACCCGGTCGCCGCGCACCTCGTCGACCAGGCGATGGAATGGCCTGGCGCGTCTTCGCTGAGTCAGCATTTTTCGGGAGAGCCACGACGGATCCTGCGACCTGCGGGCTTCTTCCGCGACAACGGCACGATGCCCGCAGAGGTCGAGGTCGCCGTCGCAGAGATCGACGGCTTCGAACATCTCGAACGAAGCGAATGGTCGGCGCTCCTTCGAGGCGCGCTTCGTGTGGAAGAACGAAGAGCGCGAGATGAGAGGACGGCGAGGAAGCTCGGCGTCCTCGGGCGAGCGGCGGTTCTATCCGTCGAACCCACCCATCGGCCCGACACGATCGAGCCGCGACGGAAGCTCTCTCCCGACGTCGCCTGCCGCAATCCGGAACGACGTAAGGGCGAGCTCCTGGCACTCAGTGGTTTCCGTGCTGCTTACCGCGGGGCGTTGCGACGCTTGCGAGCCGGTGAACGCGACGCCGTTTTCCCGCTGGGCGCGTATCGCATCCGGCGCCTTGGGATTGGGTCGTCCAAAACGACGGGATCCAAAATGACCCCGCAGTCAGACGAATGACCGAGGGTCAGGAGGCGCGAAAATGACCGAGGGTCAGGAGGCGCGAAAATGACCGAGGGTCTGGAGGCGCGAAATGACCGAGGGTCAGGAGGCGAGGGAGCGACCGTCGGTCTGGCGCCCAGGGTCGGGGCCTTGCGAGGGGGGGTGGCGCGCGCTAGACCGCCGCGATGATCTGGTTTTGGCTCGCTTCCAGGAATTCGGTGAAGTGGGCGACTGGGCCGCTCGATCGGTTCTTTGCGTTTCTGTGCGCGCAGTGCGGGGTCTCGACGCACGCGATGGTGCGCACCAACGGGTTCGGGGCCGCGGGGAATTTGCAGCTCGCCATGCAGCGCGCGCAGGCGTCCGCTGATTCGTTCGCGTACCAGGCGGTGTCCGCTGCTGCGTGTCCGCATTGCGGCGCGCTCCAGCCGACGTTTCACCAGCGCTTCGAGCACGTACGCAAGAAGGTCGCACGACGCTTGACGATGCGCGTGCCCGCGGCCGCGATCGTGGCGCTGCTCACGCTCGTCGTCCTCGCCGTGCCCGCGCTGCGTGATCTCCACCACTCGGTCACGCTGAGCGCCTTCGCCATCTCCGCTGCGGCCGCGATGGGCGCGCTCTTCTTCCGGTTCTTCTCGACGCACGTGCTCGCGCCTTCGACCAACCCGATGGGCGTCTGGTTCTCGCGCGATCCGTCGCAGGGCCCAGGCTCGTGGTTCCCGGCGCAGCCCGGTCACGCACCGGCCATTCCGCAAGCGGCGAAGTCGACGCTGGTGCTCTCGCTCGTGGCGCTGCTCGTCAGCGCGACCTCTGCGATCGTCGCCATCACGTTGTGGCACGACACGTTCCGCAACGTCTACGTCGTGAGCGCCGAAGGTGAGGGCCACGACCTCGCCATCCGTCTCGACGACGAGCCCGTGGTCCACGCAACGCAGCTCCCCGGTCAGGATGCTCCGAGCGCGACGTTCGAGGTGCGAACCAGCTCGCATCATCGCGTCGCGGTGATCGGCAACGACGGTCACGAGCTCACCTACGACCTCGATCCTGCCACCGCCAAGCACGGTTGGGCGATCGCTCCGCACGCGCGCGAGCAGGGCCTCTGTCTCGCGAGCCTCACCTGGTACTACGGCACGAAGCCCAAGGAGGGGAATGACGCGCTCCTCGGCGACGGTGTGGACCTCGTCGCGCTCCCGCGTTCGTTCGATACCGTCTTTACGCCACCGCCGGCGACCGTGCAGGTCGACAGCGGCTCCAGCACCACGCGTACGTCGCTGCGCGCGCTCGCGTGCACGTCCCTCGAGCACGACGCCATCGTCGCGTTCAAGAACGCACCTCGCCCGATGCCGTACGTCGCGCCCTGAGCGGGCGCGCGCGCCTCAGTGACTGACCGCGGCGAGGATCGCGTAGCCGATGCCGCCGAGCACGCCGAGGACGGCCGTGATGATGAACATGAGCATGGACGTCTTCGCCTTGCCCTTCGCGGTGGCGATGTCGCCGGCGTTCTTCGCGTTGCCGGCCTGGACCGCGAACACGATGCCGACGATCGCGAGGATGAACCCCACGCACGTGCCGCCACAGAGGAGCGCGCCTGCGATGTTGAGGATGAGCGGGAGCATCGTGTTCACGTCGCCGCCCGCGCCCGGCATCATCGGTCCGCCCGGAGGAGGAAAGCCGCCCGCGGGACCGAACCCGGGACCACCGCCGCCGAATCCACCGCCACCCGGAGGTTGACCGAAGCCGCCACCGGGAGGAGGACCGCCGTAGCCGCCGCCACCCGGAGGAGGTCCGCCGTAGCCGCCGCCGCCGGGAGGAGGTCCGCCGTAACCGCCGCCGCCAGGAGGTGCGCCGCCGCCCGGAGGAGGTCCGCCGTACCCGCCACCACCGCCGTAACCGCCACCGCCGCCGCCAGGAGGGCCGTATCCACCCGCAGCATGGATTCCGTTCGCGGTCGTGGTGGTCTGCGCGGGCTCGTGTGACATCATGGGGACGGACTCCTCGAGAAGCTCGGCTCGAGAGAATCGCATCAGGACCGCGAGATGCCAAACGCAAACGCGCCCGCCGAACGTCACGAGAGCGCGGCAACCATGGCCAGCGCAGGCGGTCGCATCCGTCGCGCTGCGATCTTCGCTTCCGCGCTCGCCGTCGGCGCGTATCTCCTCGCCGCCGCGCACGTGCCGTGCGGCTTCGCGCGCATCTTCCACGTGCCGTGTCCGGGATGCGGCTCGACGCGCGCCATGCTCGCGCTCGCGTCGGGGGATCTCGCGGGGCTCGTTCGTTACAACCCGCTCGCGCCGTTCATGACGTTGCTCGTCGTGGCGCTCGCGGGACAGGCGCTCGCGTCCGTGCTCGCCACCGGCACGTTCCGGCGCGTCGGTGACGGCGCGATCGGCATGCTCGTCGCGCGCGGCGTGATGGTGATCGCCGCGCTCGAGGTCCTCCTCTGGATCGCACGTTTCGGCGGATTCCTCGGGGGACCCGTTCCCGTCTGAGGGCCCGTGTGAGGGCCCGTCTGAAACCCGCCCGCGTCCCGTCCGACGCCCCGCCACTGCCCGCCGGGAAGACGCGGCGCAAAGCCTGATAGCCTTCGGCTCGTGAAGATCTGTCCGCGTTGCTCCGATCTGTTCGGCGACGACGCGGCATTCTGTCCGCACGACGGCGAGGTCCTCGAGAAGAGCAAGGACCGCTTCCTCGGCCGCACCATCGCTGCGCGCTATCGCCTCATCCGCCGTCTGGGATCCGGCGGCATGTCGGTCGTGTACCTCGCGCGCCACGAGCTCATCGCGCGGCTCAGCGCCATCAAGATCCTGCGGCCCGAGCTCTCGCTCATCGCCGAGCACCGCGAGCGCTTCCTGCGCGAGGCGCGCGCCGTCAATCGGATCAACCACGAGAACATCGTCGAGATCACCGACGTGGGCGAGTCCGACGGCATCGCGTACCTCGTGATGGAGTTCATCGAGGGCGAGTCGCTCCTCGTGCAGATCCAGCGTGGCCGCCTGCCCTGGCCTCGCGCGGCGCGCATCGGCATGCAGGTGGCGAGCGCCCTCGCGCGGGCGCATCAGATGGGCGTCATCCATCGCGACCTCAAGCCCGAGAACATCCTCCTCGTCAAAAAGAACGACGCCGACACCGAGTCCGAGCACGTGAAGCTCACCGACTTCGGCATCGCGAAGATGTCCGGCGAGCCGTCGCTCACCTTGAATGAGCAACTGTTCGGAACGCCCGGCTACATCGCGCCCGAGTACGTGGGCGGCATCGGCATCGACGGGCGCTCCGACATCTACTCGCTCGCCGTCGTCGTCTACGAGATGGTGTGTGGCGTGCTGCCGTTCGACGGCAAGGGTCAGTCGGAGCTGCTCTTGAAGCCGCTGACGTCCGCGCCGATACCGCCGAGCCAGCGAATCTCGGGGCTGCCTCCCGATTTCGAGTCGCTCCTCCTTCGCTGCCTCGCGCGCAATCCCGACGAGCGACCGCACGATGCGTTCGCGATGCACGACGCGTTGCAGGACATCGTTCGTCGTTACGGCGGCTCGGGCAGCATCGCACCTGCGCATCTGTCGTCGTCGTCGTCGTCGTCGCCGCCGCCGGTGCCGCGCGATCCGCTCGAGACCATCATGGACCAGAAGTCCGCCGCTCCTGCGGGGCGCGAGACGGCGAACGTCGGTCGGCTCGTCACGCACGAGATGAGCTCGCGCTGGTCGACCGCGCTCGCCGATCTCGAGGCGCACATCACGAAGGCGCGGAAGCTCGGTGGCGTCCACGGCCACGCTGCTGCGCGCGCCGCGGAGCTCGCGCTCGTGGCGGGCGAGATGGTGCCGCGCGTCGAACGCGCCGCGAAGACGGTCGGCGAGCTGCAGGCGCGCGTCGATCGCCTCGAGGCGCAGGGCCGCGAGTTCCGCACCAACCTCGGTCACGCCATCGACGTGCTCGTTCACGATCGCTCGCGCGAGCGCGCGCATCTCGATGCGCTGCGCGCCAGGCGCCAGGCGCTCCAGCGCGCCATCGACGGCGGTGCCGCGCCCATTCCGAGCTCGGACACGTCGCTCAGCTCGCAGAAGTCGACGGTGCCGCTCCCGCCGATCGGCAGCAGCCACGATCCGCGCGCGTGGGAGGTGGAGGCCATCGCCGCCGAGGAGATGCGCGCTTCCAAGGTCGACGACGACCTCGCGTTCCAGCTCGAGGCGCTGCAGCGTCAGCTCGACGCGAGGAACGAAGGCTTCGAGCGCGAGCTGGTGCAGGCCACGGGTCAGCTCGAGGGATCGCTCTCGGCGCTCCGTCGTCTCACGAGCGAGATCGTGCGGACGATCGACGACGGTATCGGGATCCTCCAGCGCACCGGCTGATCAGGGCGAGGAGCGCAGCGAGCGCAGCCGCGCCGGGAAGGCCCGCCGAGCCCGGCGTGCGCGCAGTCGTGCATCCACCTCCGCTGCCGTTCGCGGCGTCGGGCGCAGCCTCGTTCGTACCTCCGCCCGCGGGCCCACCGGGCCCGCCCGACGTGCCGACACCGGCGTCGCTGCACGTGCTCGCGGCGCAGACGCCGCCGCATCCGTCGCTCTCGCCGCATGCCTTGCCGGTGCACGACGGCACGCACGCGCCCACGCACGAGCCGTCGGCACTGCACGTCGTTCCGTCGGTACACGTGCCGCACGCGCCTCCGCATCCGTCGTCGCCGCACGTGCGGCCGAGGCACAGCGTTGCCGGCGGCTGGCCGCTCGGTACGCCGTCGAGGAGCGTCTTCGCCATCCCCAGCGCGATCGATGCGCCGGTGCAGAACTCGCCCACCGCGGTGAAGCCTTCGATGAACTGCCCGTAGGGTGCCGGCGCAGACTCGATGTAACGGAAGTCGGCGAGCTCGCCGAGCGCGTAGGCGTAGCAGGGCCCCATGTCGAGACCGCCGACCGTGAGGTTCGTGGTGTCGTAGCCGCGCGTGTCGAGGTACTTCACCGCCGACGTCGAGCCGGGAAGCAGCGACGTGTCAGCCACCTGATGGCGGCCGCGATCGGTCATGTCGACGAGGTCCTCGTAGAGGTCCTGGCCGCCGGGCGTCGTGCCCATGTCCATCCAGTCGCCCCATCCGTCGAAGATGTTCAGATAGATGGCGGTGCCGATGTCGTTGCCCACGGCGCTGCCGCCGGTGAGCTCCGCGATGCGCTGGAAGGGACGCTGCAAGAAGTACGTGCGCGCTTTCTGCGTCGAGCCCGTCGGCATCAGACCGCCGCCGCGCATTCGCCAGTAGACGCCGCCCAGCCAGAACGCGACCTGCTCGCGCTCGTTCCGCGTGAGGGAAGGGAAGGGAAGCGCCGGGCGCGTTCGTGAACGAGCCGCCATGCACACGAGCTCGTGATTGGCGGTGGCGAGATCCGCGGTCGCGAGCGCGTCGAGATGTGCGGTTACCGCGGTCAGCTCCGCGTCGAGCTTGCCGACGGTGGTGGCGAGCGCGGGGCCGGTCGTGGCGTCGAAGCACGTCGACTTCGACGTCAACGTGGAGAGGGCCTGCGTGTAGCTTGCATGCGCCTTGGCGATCGACGTGTCGATGGCGCCGCGTCGGATCTTCCAGAGCACCGAGCGGAGCGTGGTCACCCAGTCGTTCGGCAGGAGACCGTCCGGCGTGGCCCAGTGGCTGAGCCCCTCGCCCGCGAGGCCGATCAAGGACTCGATGGTCGCCGTCGACGCGTCGTCCACCACCGCCGGCGCGTACGAGAGCACATAACGTTCGGGCTCCTCGACGTCGCGGCAGATGCTCGCGTCGTTCAACGCCGCGCGCACCGTGCTCTCGGCCGCGTTGCACGACGACGGCGCTCCGGTCGCGAGCAGCGTCGCGGGCACGGCGAACGCAGCATGCGCGACGCACATCACCGGCGTGCGCGGCCAGGTCATCGTGCCGGACGAAGTCTTGGCGCGCTTCAGCTGCGCCAGCGTCTCGGGGAAGAAGTCGAGCGTGAGGTTCCCGGTCTTCACGCTCGCCATCGTCGCCGGCAGCGCGAACGTCGCCGGCAGCTTCGCGTCGAGCGCGGTGAGCTTCATCTGCGTGCGCGCCGGCTGCGCGCCGAGCGTCGGATCGAACGCGACCGGCACCTTCGCCGCCCCCGCGGCGCCAGCGACGAAGAGAGAGGCGACTCCGAGTCCGAGCGTCGATGCTCGCAGGGTGCGTTTCACGGGCGATCGTCTACGCGCGGGCTGCGGATGCGCAGTCTTTCTTCGTCTTACAGCCGGCTATTGAGACGATTGAGACGTCGAGGCGCGCGGAAAACGCGTCAGAGCAGACCGCCGAGCCGTCGCAGCTTCGGGGCCTCGACGTCGGTGTCGCGGATGAAGCGCAGGTTCGCGACGTTGATGACCGCGTGCGCGAGGAGCGGTCCGAGGAGACTGCCGGTGGCGAGGAACAGCGCACCGAAGAGGAAGCCCATCACCGTCGCCCATGCCGCCCACACCCAGCGAACGCGCCCGCGCATCTGGTGCAAGAGGCCGAATGCCAGAGACGAGGCGATGAGGCCGATGGTGGTGGCGAGCAGCCCGCGGAAGAAGAGCTCCTCCGACGCGGCGCTCGCGATGCCGAGCACGAGGATGGTGCCCTCGCCGGCGTGGCGGACGGCGGGCCGCAGATCGACGTGCAGCGCGCGGGCCCAGCCCCAGCGCTTCACGAAGTGACGCGTTGCCTTGATGGTGCCGAACGCAAGCGCGATCCCGGCAACCACGCTGACCACGTGACCGAGCAGGCCGCCGAGCGGTAGCCAGGCCTCGGCGGCGATCGGGCTCTGCCCTCGCGAGAGCGCCCCGCACACCGCCACGAGCGAGAGAGCGCCGTACACGAAGACCGGTCCGGCCCACGCCCCCACCGCGCGCGGCAGCGGGGCGACCGGTCGCAGCAATTCGCGGGTGCGTGCCGACGGCGGCGCCATGAGAACCGCAGAAGCTTGCACGCCCGGTCCTCGGCCGCAACGCGGCAGAGGTCGCTCCCGTGGTCAGGCCGTTCGACGAAATGCGTCAGGCGCATCGCGTCGCTCTGGTAGAGTCTCCCCGTTACTCCGCAGGTTTAGCGCAGCATGACGACCAGCAACGAAGAACGCCCGCGGGTGCTCATCGTCGATGACGAGAAGTTCATCCGAGACATCCTCGCGGACTTCCTGGGCATGGAGGGTTACGTCGTGCGCACCGCCGAGGACGGCCAGGCCGCCCTCAACGAGCTGAATCACGCGCACTACGACCTCGTGATCAGCGACCTCAAGATGCCCCGCATGGGCGGCATCGAGCTGCTCGAGCAGATCGGTCAGGCCGCTCCCAATGCGCTCACCGTGATCATGACGGGCTTCGGCACCGTCGAGACCGCGATCGACGCGATGAAGCGCGGCGCTTACGACTACATCCTCAAGCCGTTCAAGGTCGAAGAGGTCATCCACGTCGTGCAGCGCGGGCTCGAGAAGCAGCGCCTCGCCGCGGAGAACCTCCGCCTCAAGGAGGCGCTCTCCCTCTACAAGGTGAGCGAGGCGATCGCCGCGAGCCTCTCCCTCGAGGAGGTCCTCGCGACCGTCGGCGACACCGCCATCCACGAGATCCATGCCGACCTCGCGTCGACGTGGCTCGACGACGGAGAGGGCGGCTACTTCGAGCGCCAGCGCCTCTTGCCGCCCAAGCACCTGCGCGCCGGCGTCATGAAAGAGGCGTCGAACTTCGGCACCTTCTCGCCCACCGCCTTCCTCGATCACTTCGCGCAGGACAGCACGCTCCTCGAGACCGGCCCGAAGGCCACGCGCTTCTTCCAGGAGGAGCCCGAGGTCCCGGTGCAGTCGCTCATCGCCGTGCCGCTGCGCATGAAGCAGCGCGTGCTCGGCTGGATCGGCGTCGTCAGCTACACGAAGGGCAAGCGCTTCGACGAGGGCCAGCGCAAGATGCTCTCCATCGTCGCGTCGCGCGCCGCCGCCGCGATCGAGAACGCGCGCCTCTACGAGGATCTGCGCGCCACGTTCCAGCAGACCATCGAGGGTCTCGCGAAGGCCATCGACAAGATGGACCGCTACACCGCGGGCCACTCCGATCGCGTCGCCACCTACGCGATGTACCTCGCGACGAAGCTCGGTCTCTCGGTCGAGCAGATCGAGATCGTCCGCCAGA
>JAXDMI010000373.1:0-4217 GCA_034666145.1 Myxococcales bacterium
ACAGCCGCAAGCGGCCTGCGCGTCGGCGCGGCGAGCGCAGCGGGCTTGGCCAAGGCGTCGGCATCGGCAGCGCCCGTTGCCTTCGCATCGTTCGCATCGCTCTCGCTCGCAGTCGCAACCGCGTTGGTCCCGACGAGCGGGTCGCGCGAGGACGGCGCGACATCCATCACCGCGCCCGCGAGCGAGCCGGGCTCGTGCGTGATGCGATGGGTACCGCCGATCTCGAGCTCCTTCTTGAACGCGCGGATGGCGCCCGCAGATACCGGCAGCGGCGCGGGATTGACCGCGCGCACGCGCTCGGACGAGCGCGGCGGAGGAACGCTCTTGGGCAGACGCCGCTCGCTGGCGCGTCGCTTCTCGACGAGCTCGGTGCCGAAGCTGGTCGCGATCCACTCACCGAGCTTCAACCGGCTCGCGAGCATGCCGCTGTCCGCGAGATACGACTCGAGATCGCGGAGCATCGCGCCCGCCGACGGGTAACGCTCCTCACGATCCTTCGCGAGCGCGCGACGCACGATCTTCTCGAGCGCATCGTGATTCGGCACGCCCTTGTCGGGCAGCGTCGGGATGTCGGCAGTCTGCGCCTGCGTGACGAGCGGGATCTCCGACTTCGGCTTGTAGAGCCGGCGGCCCGCGAGGAGCTCCCACAGGATGATGCCCGCCGCGAACACGTCGGCGCGCGCATCGAGCGGCTCGCCACGCGCATGCTCGGGGCTCATGTACCCGGCCTTGCCCTTGAGGGCTTCGCTCGCGCTCTCTTCTTTGACGACGTCGTTCGCGTGCGCGATGCCGAAGTCGCACAGCTTCACTTCGCCCTCGTACGAGATGAGGACGTTCGACGGAGATACGTCGCGATGCACGATGCCGAGCGGGTTCTCGTTCTCGTCCAGGCGGCGATGCGCGTAGTCGAGACCTTCGAGGACGTCGGCGACGATCCCGAGCGCGTGCGTCGCAGGCAACGCGACCTTCTGCTCGGTGCACTGGCGGAGCAACGAGTTCAGGTCGAAGCCCTCGACGTACTCCATCGCGATGTAGAGGTCGTCGTTCTCCTTACCGAGATCGAAGACCTGCACGATGCGTCGATGACCGAGACGCGCCGCGAGCTTTGCCTCGTGGATCAGCATCTCGGCGAAGCGCGGATCATCGGCGAACGCGGGAAGGATCTGCTTCACCACCGCGAGGCGCGTCGCACCGAGCTCCGTCTCGGCGCGTGCGAGATAGATCTGGGCCATGCCGCCCTTGCCGATCTGCTCGAACAGCGTGTACCGACCGAACGTCCGCGGAAGCGCGGCCGGCTCGGGCGAGAGGCCCGTCGTCGGTGGAGGCGGGTTCGACGAGATGGCGTTCATGCAGCGAGGTTGTGGCTAGCAGATTCGAGGGATCGCGCGAGCGGGTCCACGGAAGGCACGGCCCACCGCACGACCTTGGAATGTAGGCAGGATACCCACATTCTTCGCGAAGCCGAAAAATGCGTTATCGCGTGGCCGGCGGAGGCGGCTGCGGGAACGTCGGGATCGTCGACGGGAACCCGGCCGGCGGCTTGAAGCCACCCGCGTCGAAGCCCGGTATGGCCGTGGGGATCGTGAACGTCG
This sequence comes from Myxococcales bacterium, assembly GCA_034666145.1. Lineage (GTDB taxonomy): Bacteria > Myxococcota_A > Polyangia > Polyangiales > Polyangiaceae > Labilithrix. The sequence continues at coordinate 1,593 of JAXDMI010000373.1, forward strand.
GCGTGGGCGCCGGAGCGGGCGCGGCCTTGCCGCCGTCGGCCGCCACCGCACCGGCATCGGTCGCGACCGGCTTGCCGGCATCGCCGACCGGCTTCACGCCGCCAGCGGGTGTCGGAGCCACCGCGCCACCGAGAGGCGCGACGGTCGTGACCGGCGGCGCCGGTGTTGCGGGCGTGGCCGCAGTCGCGGGCACGACCGGCGTCGCGACCGCGACGTCGGCGGCTGCGTCGGCGTCACCGTGCTTGAGCGCATCGCAGCCGCTCACGACCGCGACGATGGACACGAACCCGAGAACGCTGCGGAGGCTCATCGCGTGCAGCATACACCGAGAGCCTCCGGCGACCGAAGTCTCCGGATCAGGCCGCGGCGCGCTCTTCGTTGCGATTCCGCCACGCGCGGCGCGCGGGGATGCCGTGGTGCTCGAGGCCGGGGATGATGACGTCTTCGATGGTGTCCTGGAACAAGCGGCGCGCATCGGGGCCGCTGCACAGTCCCAGCTCCACGCCCTCGGGGGGCGGCTGCGACGACTCGGGCAGATGCGCGAGCTCGTGCTCCTCGAGGGACGCGAACGCCACCTCGAGGTAGTCGCCGAGGCGCTCCTTCGTGACTGCGTCGAGCGTCGGCGCGAGGCTGCCGAGCATGCGCCAGCCGAAGCGCGAGTGACCGACCTCGTCGGCATAGATGCCGGTGAGCAGATCACGCAGCTCGCCGGACGGCATCTCGAGACGCTCGGCGCCGATCAACGAAACGGCGACCGTCTCGCTCAGGCAGCAGATGCTCAGCATGTTGCGGAGCGCGGCTTCGAGCGGAGAATCCGCGTCCTCGTGCGCGGGATAGTCCGCGCCGTCGGGGAGCTCGGCATACGCCTCGCCGCCCAGCGCTTCGACGACCGAGCCGCACAAGATGCCGTGACGGCGCTCTTCGGCGGCGAAGCCGTGGAGCTCCGCGATGACGTCGGCCGGTGCGCCGGCGAGCTCGAACTGATGCGCGAGGCCGTCGAAGACGCGCGCCGACGAGTGCTCGTTGATCATGCGTCCACGCCAGGTCCCGATCGCCGCTTCGCGGAGGTGCGGAAGCTGCGGCACGGCCGGGCGATGGCGCCTCGCTGCGTCGCGGAGATCGAGGACCACCATCACGCCACCGCCTGGAGGCTCGGCGATGCGGCGATCGGAAGAGCGCGGCGCTTCATCGCCGGCGGGACCGGCGGGCCCCACGGCGTGCACGCGATCACGAGCTCCTGACCGGCGTCAGCGGGGAGGTTCGCGCAGCAGTCCCATCGATGCTCGCCGACCATGGGCACGCCGCCGTCGCTCGGGGCGAGGAGGTCGGCGCAGCACGTCTGCACCTCGGCCGAGACGTTCTGCTTCGCGCCGGGGTACAGTCCGGCGGTCGGAAATGCGCCGGCGACGACCTGGTCGCACGAGAGCTTCGGGACGCCGGCATCGTGATGGCATTCGGCAGGGAGCGAGCTCGCCTGGCCGGTCTTCTTCTTCGTCTTCTTGGCGCTGAGGTCGGCCTCGGCGGTCGTCGCCGGCTCGGTGCCGTCGGCGGTCGCGGGGTCGCCGCCATCCGCGGTCTGCGCTGCGCAGCCGGAGACGAACGCGACGGAGAAGGCCACCTTGGCGGCTGCACGCAAAGCTGCGAAATGAACGTCGGAACGCATCGTAAGTCACCTCCGGGCCGCCGCTCTTCCCCCTCGGGAGGCGCCGACAGAGAGGGGTCTAGCGCGCGGCGCTGTACCGACAATCAGGATGATGCGTAATCAACCGTATCGCATAGCCTTACAATGGCCACAGCACGCCTATTTCAAAGGCACTTCGCTCATCTGCGCGGCCATCTGCTCGTAGATCGAGCGCCGCGGATCGTCGGTCCGGAAGATGAGCCGGAACCAGTCGCTGATGAGCGCCACGTTGGGAAGGATCTTCGCGAGGCGCCCCGAGGCGATGTCCCTGCGAACGAGGTACTCGGGCAAGACGGCGATGCCGGCCTGGGCGAGGACACGCAGGCGGATCGCCTCGATGGTGCCGAGGCGCATGACGTTGCCGAAGCGCAGATGATCGCCGCCGCCCGGTGCATCGCGAAAGTAACGGAAGAGCGAGAGGGTCACGTCGGTGTCGAGGAGCGTGTGCTCCTCGGCGTGCTTCGTCTTGTCGAGCGGCTTCTTGTCGAGGAGCGCGGCCGCGCCGACGAAGACGTAGTCCTCGCGATGCAGTCGTAGCGAATCGAGCTTGGGATCGGTGAGCCGACTCGACGTCACCGCGCATTCGATCTCCATCGAGCGAACGCGCATCAGGATGTCGGCGCCCGAGCCGAAATAGAGATGAAGGCGGAGCCAGGGCTGCGCCTTCGTGAGCGCATCGAGCTGGGGAAGGATCCAGCTCACGCCGAGCTCGTGACGCGTGCCGACGGTGACGACCATGGGCGCGAGCGAACGGCCCGCCGAGCCGCTGCGCACGCACTCCGCGGCGGCGAGCAGCGTGCGCTCCGCGGCGGGCAGGAGCGCGAGCCCCGACTCGGTGAGACGCACGCTGCGCGTGGTTCGCTGGAAGAGCGGCGAGCCGAGCTGCTCCTCGAGCTGCTTGATGCGTTGCCCGAAGGCGGCCGGTGTCAGCGCCACGGACCGAG
>JAXDMI010000374.1:0-5034 GCA_034666145.1 Myxococcales bacterium
CTGAGCACGAAGACATCACGAAGCTGCTCCGGCATCGAAGCAAGCGCCTCGTCGAGGAGCGCCCGCGCCCGACGCCGGTCGATCATCTCATCGGGCGACGACGGCGACGGCACAGACGCGAACGTCGACTCGTTGCCGTCTTCCTCGACGAGCTCGACCTCCCGTCGCTTGGACACTCTCCGTCGAAGCTCCGCAGCCACGTTCCTCGCCGTCGCATAGAGGAACGCCTTCTCCTTGCCCGCGGCGATCATCCGACGCTCGAGCTTGCGGGACGCAATGAGGAAGACCTGTTGCGCGGCATCTTCAGCGGCGCCCACATCGAGACCCGCACGACGAAGGCAGCGGAAGACGAAGTCGGTGTGCTCCTCGACGAGGGACGCGATGTCGTGTGTCGTGGGAACGATCTCCGACACGGGCTCGCGCGACTCGAGGACGAGGGCGCGTATGCTCTCAGCCACCATTCGCACGCGCCTCATTGGTTGGACGCTAGTGAATCGATCACCAAATCGACACACGGGCGTCGAAGACGACTTCGCCGCTAGCGCATGGGCTCGCAGTCAGTCCCGTGGAAGAGCTTGGCGCCGAGGAGAGCCGCGTGCTGGGGCCACCGACCTTCTCGCGCGCGGTCCGGTCATCTATCCTCGATGGGTGGGGACGCCGGATCGGAGAGGCCGCACGACGGCCCGCGCGAGCGCGATCGGCGCGCTCGCTACGATGGCGGCCGCGGCGTGTGGTGGAGGTCAGGCGACGCCCGCTGTGAGCGCGCCGGTCGCGGTGCAGATACCCGACGCGCGAATGCTCATCGCGACAGGCGATGCGGGGAGTCCCCGTGCGACGGCGGCATGCTCGCGGGATCCCGGTCTCACGCCGGTCGACGTACCGCTCTTCGAGGAGGCGGCGGAGGCGCTCCGGAGCGGCGACAAAAAGAACTTCGACGTCGTCCCGCCGAAACCCGCGCCGCCGCCGCCGTACACCGCGACGCTCATCACACCGGCCCGCGAGCGCGCGGGGCTAGGGCCGCGCACGACGGTAAGGCTCGCGAAGGCGAGCGAGCGCAAGAACGGCATCACGGACGAGGCGGTCTGGTATCGCGACAACGCGCTCTTTCGCCCTCGGTATTTCCTGCCTTCGTCGCGCGACTACATGTTCCTCGAGCTCACGATCTTCGAGCACGACGTTGCGTGGCCGCTCTTCGAGGCGCACACCTACGCGTCGTGGCAGCGCGATCCGTCGCTGATGCCGGAGTCGCTACCGGTCACGATACCGCTCGGCTACGGGACGCTGCCGCTCACTACGGCGCTGTCGTCGGGGGAGTACGATCATCGAGCCGACCTTCGCCTGGATGACGTTGCTCCCGGGCCCCTGCGTGTAGCTCGTGAGATCGAGGAAAGCTCGGACGCTGCCGTCGCGGCGAAACACCGCGAGGTACGGCGACAGCTGCCACGCGGACCCGCCGTAGGTCGCGATCACAGCACGCGGTGAACGGCTACACGAAGGAGAGCGGCGGCAAGACCGGCTACATCACGGCGATCGACATGGACTCGGGCGAGGTGATGTGGCGGAGCGCCCCGCAGGTCGCGAACACGAAGACGTCGGGAATGACGCCGCGTGGATCGTTCGCGAGGTCAACAAGCTCGCGGAGGACGGAGTTACTTGCAGCGACCGAACGCGCCGGCATTGCTGATGGCCGCGATCTCGACGCCGGTGAGGGCGCGTGAGTAGAGACTCGCCTCGTCGATCACGCCGTCGAACGCGTTTGCGGTGTTGCTGTCCGCGCCAAGGCGGAGGGTGAGGGCGTTCGTCGGGATCGCGCCAGTGACCGCGAGCGTCGCGACCTCGGCGCCGGCGACATAAACCTTCATGTTGATGCCGTCGTAGGCGCCGGCAACGTGCACGAACGTGCCGACGGGCACATCGGCGGGAGAGTCCAGGCGGTGCGCGTCGTCGCCGACGAGGAACCGAAGCTTGCCGCCGACGATGTCGAGCAAATAGCCATCGCCCAGGCCCGCGGTGATCTTGTCGACAATGCGCCCCGTGGAGCCGGCGTTGGTGATGTTGATCCACGCCTCGATCGTGATGGCAGAGCTGACGTCGAGCGAAGCCGAGTCCGGCACCTCCACGTAGTTGCCCACGGAGGTCAGGAAGCCTTGCCCGACCTTGCCTGCGACGAAGCTCACGGCCCCGACTTGCGCGCCGGGGTTGACGCCTTGGTGGTCGGTGAAGACGCTGTCGCCCGTCCACCAGCTCACGAGGTTCGGCGCGCTAGGCAGACAGAAGCCTGCGTCGAATGCGTCCGGCCCAGCCTCGGGTGCTGCGTCTTCGACGCTGGTGTCGGGCGCGGAGACGTCCGGACCGCCGGTGTCGGTCGTTCCGGTCTCGAACGAGCCAGTCTCGAAGCCTGCGTCGACAGCTGACGGACTCGAGCTCGACTCGCATGCTCCAACCGCGAGCAGCATCGAGCAGCCGACAACGACACCCCAGCTCATCTGCCTAAGCATCGTCCTAGACTATCCCGATCGGTTGGGCGTAGTGGCGGCCAATCGTCAGACGCGCGTCACGAAACGCACGACGAAGCAAAGGCACCGAGTCGTGGCCGACCGGTCGACTCAGGTCTTGTCCTTCTTCTTCGCCGAGCCGCGCAGAGCCTCGATCCCGCCGTCTTCGGTCCACTTCTTCAGCATCCCGGGGATCGCATCCTCTACGAGCTGAGCGCAGCCAGCCTCGAACGTCGGATACGAATCGCCGCTGTGGGCCGTCCCTGCAAACGAATACGCGTACTCACTCGCTTCGTTCTTTCGCAGCGCAAAACCCCAGGTCATCTCGATGATGGCGTACGTCGCCCCGCCGCGCACGAGCTCGTTGAGCTTGAGGTCGTCGATCTTGACGTCGGCCACGACGTGGGGCGTTGCAGGCAGCGCCTGCGCCGACTCCACCACCTCGACACGCGAGAAGTAGCTCTCCATCGCGCTCTTGAGATCGCGGCGCACGAACTGATCGACATCCGTGAGATTGAAGTGCTCGCAGCCGGCCCCACGCGTCGCGCAGCCCGCGGTTGAAATCGCCCACGTCTTCTTCACGCGGGCCGGGTCGAGCACGATGTAGAGCGGTCGTTCGATCTTCTGCGCGATCAAGAGACTCGCGGGTTTCGCGTGGACGTTGGTGAGGCTGTAGCCGCCCTGCGTGCCGTTCACGCTCCGACCGTAATTTCCAGCCCCGCACCCGACGGCGAGAGCCACGACCACGGCGCACAAGTAAGAACAACGCATGCGGAACCTTCTCTTTCGGGGTCCCGGCACGGGCCCACGCTGGACAAGAGCCATCCCGCAGGCAACGGTCGCGCAAAATCCTACGAAGTCCTCGAACGCGCATTTTTGACCCGGAGTACGAGCAGCTCGCGGCCCCCATCACGTGTTCGGCTTCATCCATTCCATGATCAAGAAGTACGGCGCCTTCAGGTAGCGGCGGACCTTCTCCGGTGGTCCCCCTTGCGGTCTCGGCTCGGAGAAATGGCGCAGCTGCAGTCCGGTATCCAGGAAGCCCTTGATGTACGTCTCGAGCGGGCGATGCCAGTTCCTGATGCTGACGTCGCCCCAGCTCACCTGGCTCGAGTGCTCGTCCAGATAGCCGGCATGCCTGTCCGCACCGCGCGGCCGCCTTCCTCCGAAGACCATGCCGGCAGTCGTGAAGCCCGTGAGATTGGCGATGAGGAGGGAGCCGCCGGGTCGAAGTACGCGCGCCATCTCCGTCAGCGCCGTGCCGAGCTGCGCGATGTCGATCAAGGACAGGTAGCTCACCACCAGATCGAAGCACTGGTCCTCGAAGTCGAGCCGCTCCGCCATTCCCACGCGGTAGTCGCCCGTGGGGTCCAGCGCGATCGCGCGCGCCACGAGCGCCTCGGTGGGGTCGATGCCGACCGTGCGGATCCCGAGCGGCTGCAGCATGCGACAGAAGCGTCCTTCGCCACAGCCCACATCGAGCGCCGATGCGCGCGCGCGCAGCCGGACTCGCTCCAGCATGGGCTGGTCGAGCACGAAGCGGCGGCCGAAGTCCCCCAGCTCTCCCACCTCCGCAATCCACGCTGCCGCGGACTCGTCCCATCCATTCGACACCGAGACGACGTACGCCACCCATCCGACCCGGGCAAGCGGCGCTGCGCGCACACCGCGTCGACCGGAGCTTTCACCCCGGTCCGAATGAGCGTTGTCGCGGCGAACGTCACGGTATCCTCCGCGCATGAAGAGCTCGAGCTCCCGACGTGTTGGCGTGCTCCTGATCGGAGCGCTCTTCGGATGTCGTGGCTCGCAGCGTGTGCCGACCGACGCGGCATCGAGCCTACCCGCGTCGTCGAGCACGCCCGCGGCATCGAACGCGGCTCGAGCGACGCAGGTCACGATGCGGGTCGAGAACGAGCCGCCACGGATAGCCGGAGGCGCAGCCTTGGCGAAGGCGATCACGGTCTCCAAAGCGAAGGACACGCCCGAGAGGCACAAGCTCGTCGTCTACGTTTTCGATGCGACCGCAACGCCGGCGCCGACCTGCGCGACGATCGCGAGCGGGTCGGAGCTCTTCAATGTACGTGGCGCTTACTTCACGTTCACCGTGGACAAGGCAGTGGACGGTCCAGGCACGTTCGATGTGAGCGACCTCGAGTGGTCCATCCACACCGCGGAGAAGAACGCCAAGTCCTCTCCCGAGCACAAGAGCCTGAGGGTGGCGCTCACACTCCAGAGCTACGATGCGAAGTCGTTTGCCGGGGCTCTCACGTCGAGGCCCGGATCCGCGGGAGACGTGTCGGGCTCCATCGTCGGGACGGTGTGTCCGTCGTCGACCGAGCAACCACTCGACGCAGACGGCTTTCCGCTACCGGCCGATGGCGATTCGGCGCCACCGCCACCGCCACCTCCGCCCCCCGCCGCGACGACGCCGGAAAAGAAACCGAAGGGCAAACCCAAACCGCGGTGAGCGGAGATGCCGCGCGCTCACTTCGCGAGTCGAAGGGAGCGTGACGCCGGTCTGCGTGAGCTTCTTGGGACG
>JAXDMI010000375.1:0-6564 GCA_034666145.1 Myxococcales bacterium
GATCCGCGAGCTCGACGTTCGCGTCGGCGATCGCGTGTCGATCCAGAAGGCCGGCGAGATCATCCCGCAGGTGCTCGCCGTCGAGGCGCACTCGCGTCCGCCCGGCACAGCGCCGTTCGAGATGCCCGAGAATTGCCCGGTCTGCGGGACCAAGGTGGTCGCGCGCGTCCGCGAAGAAGGCAAACCGGAGCTCGAGTCGACAGTGCGCTGCCCGAACCGGCAATGCCCGGCGCAGGTGCAGGGACGCATCCTCTACTTCGCGAGCCGCCCTGCGATGGCCATCGATCACCTCGGTGAGTCGCTCGTCGATCAGCTCGTCACCAAGGGTCTCGTGAAGGACGTCGCCGATCTCTACGACCTCACCGCCGAGCAGCTCGCGGATCTCGAGCGCATGGGGAAGAAGAGCGCGGCCAACGTGATTGCTTCGATCCAGGCGTCACGCGAGCGCACGCTCGATCGCCTGGTGGGCGGCCTCGGCATCCCGCAGGTTGGTCAGGTCGCGGGTCGTCAGGTGGCGCAGGTGGCTCATACGCTCGCCGCGTTCCTGAAGTGGACCGAGGAAGAGCAGCGCGAGCACATCGGCAGCATTCACGGCTTCGGCGACAAGATGGTCGACAGCGTGGTCGAGTTCCTCGCCGACGACGCCGAGCGCAAGGTGCTGCAGAAGCTCCTCGATCGCGATGTCGGTCGCCCGCAGCCGCGCGAGCAAGTCGCGACCGACGGCCCGCTGCTCGGCAAATCGTTCTGCGTGACCGGCGTCCTCACACGCAAGCGCGAGGACGTGCATGCGCTCCTACGCGCCGCGGGAGCGACCATCCACGACTCGGTGAAGAAGGACACGACGTACCTCGTCGCCGGCGAGAAGACCGGCAAGACCAAGCTCGATCAGGCCAAGAAATACGGCGCGACGGTGGTCACCGAGGAGCAGATGGACAAGCTCCTCGCGCATGAAGAGCTGCCCGAAGAGCTGCCCGCGCCCGCCGGTTGAGCGTCATTCGAGCGTCACTCGAGGCAGTCCTCGGGGACCCAGCCCTTCAGCGTGCGGCCGTCGACCTTGGCCCAGATCTCCGACCACACGATGCGTCGAGCGCGGTCGCTCGGCTTCGCGTCGCCGTTGCAGAGGACCTTGCCGCCGAGATCGTCGGTCTGGCAGTGGTCGCCCTTCTGCTCGTGCACATGCGTGCCGAGCTGGTGGACGGTCTGTCCCGCAGCGACGTAGCCGAACGTGAGGCCGCCGCCGTCGATCTCCGGCGTGCCGTAGCTGAGATACATCTCGGTGCCCCACCTCCGGCACGCGACGGTCTTGCCTTCGAGCTTCCAGTCGATGCACGTGCCGTACGTGTAGAAGCCGGCGGGGTTGCTCGGATCGCTGCCGACGTACTCGCCTTGCGGAAGGCAGAGCGCCTTCACGTGGCGGACGGTGCCGCCTTCGAGGTTGCCCTTGCCGTCGCGGTCGTCGGCGGACAATCCGGGACCGGTGGGCGCGCTGGGATCGAGGCTCGCTCCCAAGTCGTTCGAGAGATCCGCGACGTCGATGAAGCCCCGACGCGTGTACTTGTTGTCGACGACGTTCTTCGCGGCCTTCTTCGCCGCCTTGATGCTGATGCGACAGCGCTTGGCGAGCGCTGGGATGTCCTTGTCGCTGCGGAGGCCGTTGAGATCGGGATCGGCCCACACGCGCTGGCCGACGCGACCGGGCTTGGGCTGCACGAGCACGTAACGGGGATCCTCGGCGGCGGTGACGATGGTGGCGCCGTGCGCTTGGCTGGTGGTGGTCACCTTCGCGGCGCCCTCGGCATCGCGATGGAGCGTCGTGTTTCGCAACACCTTCACGCAAAGCTTGGTGCCACGGATGCTCGCGTTCTTGATCTCGGACTCGACGCTCTCGGTGTTCTCGGGGATCTCGTCCTCGGGATCGGCGGTGTCGTCGGCCGCACATCCCGCGGCCAGCGCGCCGATCGAGAGCATCGCCATCACAACCACCATCGCGCTCGAGGCGCTTCCCGTCCGACCGTTACGACTCATGATTTCGCGCCTCTCGGTAGCTCTCTGGCTGCAGCGGACGTGCCGCCGCGCGCGCGCGCTCGACTGCGCACGCCGTTGCTCGAGGTGCGCAAGCCAGCGCTCGAAATAGGGCTTTTTCGCCGTGAAACCCGTGGATCGGCGATATCCTGCGGACCATGCCCGCGCTCCTCATCCTCGGCGGTGTGCTCTTCCTGATCGGCGTGATCGTGACGCTGACCAATCTGAAGAACTGGAAGCGTCGCTCGCGCATCATCGCGACACCGACCTCGCCGATCGCTCACGCCCCCGGCACCGGGCTCGTCGAGGTGAAGGGCCGCGTGTTCCCCAGCGAGCAGGGCATCATCCAGACGCCGTTCAGCGGACGCCACGCGGTGTGGACGCGCATCACGGTTCAGGAGCTGCGCTCGTCGGGCCGCAACCGCTACTGGCACACGCTGCTCACCGAGATGGATGGCCGCGTCTTCATGATCGACGACGGCTCCGGTCAATTCGCGCGCGTCATGCCCGCGGGCGCCACCGTGCTGCTCGACAAGCAGAACATCGCATCGAGCGGCACGTTCAACGATGCGCAGCCGCACCTCGAGGGGTTCCTCATGTCGCGCGGCCTCAAGAGCACGTCGTTCCTCGGCTTCAACAAGAGCATGCGTTACGAGGAGGAGCTGATCGCGCCCGGCGATCCTTGCTACGCGCTCGGACCTTCGCGTCGCGAGCCCGGACCGCCGGTGAACGACGGTTACCGCATGGTGCCCGGCAGTCAGCTCGTGATGTTCACGGGCATGGGCAGCGAGAACGAGCTGATCCTGACGAACAAGACCGAGCAGCAGCTCACCAGCAAGCTGATGGGCGGCTTCATCGCGGGGCTCGTGATGACGGGGCTCGGGCTGCTCCTCGGTGGTGGCGGAGTCGTCGCCGCCATCGTCGATGCGATCACCGACTGACGCCGATGCGGACTCGTATCTAGCGAGAGCGGCGCGGCGGCCCCGAGATGTGCTGCGTCTCGTCGCCGAAGTCCACGTCGACCTCGATGTCGGCGTCGCGCAGGTTGATGGTCTCGTCGGGATTGAACGGCTTGTCCGGCGCAGGTTGCGGCTTCGCCTGCGCCTGCGCGACGTGACGGTTGCTCGGTCGATCGCGATGACGTGACGTGGTGAGCGCGGCGGGCTTCTTCACCACCGTCTCGCCGTCCCAGTCGTCGCCGACGAGACCGGAGAAGTTCACCGGAGCCATCGACTGCGGGACCGGTACGGGTTGCGCTGCCGGCGGAGCCGCTCGCGAGGACGGAACAGCAGCTGCCGCGCGCCTCGTGCCGGGCTGCGGAGCGGGCGCGACGCGCGTCGCCGAAGGACTGCGCGAGGCGATCTGTCTCGGCGGCATCATGTGCATTCCGGGACGGAAGACCTCGGTGGGCATCTCGTCGACGTATTCACCGGGACCCGATGCTCCGCCGCGCGCCGGCGCGTTCGGTGCAGCCCCAGGCACCTGGCCAGGCACCTGGACCGGGATCAGGTCCGACCCGGTGATGTGGATCGGGATGTCGATCGAGTCGCTCTCCTCCGATCGCGCCAGACGTGCGCTGCGCGCATCGTGAGGCTTGATGTCGAGGCGCGTCGCATTGTGCGAGGACGACTGCGGCTGCGGCGCGTCGTTCATGCGGCTGCGGAGCGTCGCGCCGGCGCCTTCGGCGCCCTCGGGCATGCGTGAACGCTGGCCGCCTCGCGTGCTTCGGGCCGCTGCTTCCTCGCGCGTGGGTTGGCGCGCGTCGGACCTTCCATCGGGCCTTCCACCGAGCACCGGCGCGCGCATCCGTTCCGCCGCCGTCGGCGGCGCGGGCACGCGATTTCCGAGCGCGTGCGCCGCGACGGGAAGAGCCTGGACGTCACGAAGCACCGCGTTCGCCGACGGATAGCGATCGTCTCGTGCCTTGGCCATCGAGTGGATCACGATCGCCTCGAGCGCCAGCGGCGTGGCGGGACGGATGTCGCGGATCGCCTTGGGCGTGGTGTTGATGATCGAGAGGAGGAGCGCGTTGTAGTTCGGCGCGAGGAACGGACGCTTGCCGACGATCGCCTCGTACATCATGACGCCGCATGCATAGACGTCGACGCGGCCGTCGAGGTTGCGCTCGCCGCGCGCTTGCTCGGGCGACATGTAATAGGGCGTGCCCATCACCATGCCGGTGCGCGTGAGATCGAGCTGTTCGTCGCCTCCCTGGAACTGCGGCATCATCTTGGAGACGCCGAAGTCGAGGATCTTCACGATGGGCGGACACCCCACGCGTCGCGCCAGGAAGATGTTCTCGGGCTTGATGTCGCGATGCACGATCCCCTTGTCGTGCGCGGCGATGAGCCCGGAGAGCACCTGGATCATGACGTCGGCGATCTCGTCGAAGGGGAGACCGCCCTCGCGCGAGATCCGATCGGCGAGGGTGGTGCCGATCAGCTTCTCCATGACGAGGTACGGACTTCCGTCGTCCAGGAGACCGAGGTCGTAGACCTCGCAGATGTTGGGATGGCCGATCGCGCCCGCTGCGCGAGCTTCCTGCTGGAAGCGCTTCACGGCGACACGCTTCTTCGCCTGCGAAGGATTCAGGACCTTGATGGCGACCGAGCGGCCGAGCCCGAGGTGCTCGGCCTCGTACACGGTGCCCATGCCGCCCTCACCGAGCACGCCCTTGATGATGTAGCGACCGCTGACGGTGCGTCCGATGAGATCGGTCTGGAGATTGCGTGTCGGCTGCAGCGTCCCGGTGACGGGCTGGTGCATGTGCTCGGCACGGCCGGCCGCAGCGGGGTCCCGTTCGCCGATGCGGTTCTTGGCGTGATCGAAGCCGAGCGGCTCCGGCCTCCGCTCGGGCGGCGGCATCTCGCTCATGCGCGGCCTCACCGCGTGACCGCCGCTCAGCGAGACCTCGATCCGGCGGCCGGTCGTCGGGCAGACCCGCTCCGCCGCGTCGTGCGGCATCTTGCAATGGGGGCACCGGACGAAGCGATGGCTCATGTAGGTCCGCAGGCACGCGGAGGTCCCGCGCCAAAGACCGAGAGTACCGACAGGAGCCAGGTGCGAGCAACGCTCCAAGGTGTCCGCGGCCACCCCCGCCACTGTCCGGGCCATAGGGCCACGGGCGCTCGGCGGGGCGTCAGCTTCCACGATCGCACTTGTTTTCCGCGCTGACGTGCGTCGGCCCCGCCGCTGCTCACATTGGCGCGGCCGGTGCAGTCGTGCGCTGTTTCGGAGGGCGACCATGGACGATGGAGCGCGACCGCAGCTCGACTGCGTGCTCGTGGTGGGCCTCGCTGCGTGCGCAGGCGGCCTGGCGTGCGCTGCGCCGGTCGAGACGGCGGTGGCGACCGCGCTCGTCCTCGTGGCGCTGGCGCGACGTGGCGCGCCCGTCGTCGCGATCCTCGGTGCCGTCGCGTTCCTGATCGGCGCCGTGCGCGCGGAGGGCGTCGTGCGCTCTTACGAGCGCAGTCGCGATCACGTCGTGGAGACACGGCGCTGGCCCGCGCGATGTGTGCTGCGCGGCGTCGTCGCGAGCTCGCCGGTGCTTCTCGGTGATGCGCTGAAGGTCGACGTGAACCTGACGCGTGGCGACTGCGGAGAAGAAGAGGAGCTCCGGGGTCGCGTGACGCTGCATGTCCCGCTGGCGATCGCGCCGACGCTGGGACGCGGCGACGACGTCGACGCCACCGCCCAGCTCGCGCCGGGCTACCGCTTCTGGAACGCCGACACCGGCGACCCACGGCCGGCGCAAGCGAGGCGCGGCGTGCTCCTGTCGGGAGGGGCCGAGGACGTGATGGTGCGGCGACCGGGGCGCGGGCTCGGTGCGCTCGTCGATCGGGCTCGTGGCCGGCTCCGCGAGCGCATCCTCCGGACATTTCCGCACGACACGTCGGCGATGGCCCGCGCGCTCGTGCTCGGCGAGGACGATCTCACGTCGGCGGATCAGCGGGCGTTCCGGCGGAGCGGGCTCGCGCATCTCCTCGCGGTGTCGGGGATGCATCTCGTCCTCGTCGTAGCGACGTTCGTGGCGGCGCTGCGAGCCCTGCTCGCGCGAATGCCGGCGGTGTCGACGCGGGTGGCGCCGTTACGGGTCGCGGCGGCGCTCGGTCTTCCGCTCGCGTGGGTGTATGCCGATCTCGCCGGCGGCAGCGGCTCGGCCATCCGCGCGGCGTGGATGACGAGCGTCGCCCTCCTCGCGCACGTGCTCTCGCGCAAACCGGATACCGCGCGCGCGTTCGGGCTGTCGGTGGCGGGCATGGCCCTCGCGGACCCGCTCGTCGCGTTCGATCTGTCGTTCGCCCTGTCGGCGGCGGCGACCGCGGGTCTCCTCGGGCTGTCGACGCGCATCGCGCGGCCGTTGCTCGCGCGGATGCCGGCGTGGACCGCGCCCGCCGTGCGCGCGATCTCGGCGTCGCTCGCGGCGTCCATCGCATGCGCGCCGGTGCTGGCCTGCATGACCGCGGATCTGCCGCTCGCCGGTGTGGTCGCGAACCTCGTCGCGGTGCCGCTCGGCGAGCTCGCTGCGCTGCCGCTGTGTCT
>JAXDMI010000376.1:0-2645 GCA_034666145.1 Myxococcales bacterium
CTCGAGTGGCTGAAGAACTTCTACTTCGGCGTCGACGGCGACGAGGGGCTGCACCAGCTCGTCACCGACCACCTCGGCGAGATCGACGCGCGCGCGGTGAACTCGATTCCGATCACACCCGACATCATGTTGCGGAACGGCCGCTACGGCCCGTACCTGGAACGCGGCGAGCAACGCGCGAGCGTTCCCGATGACCTCCCGCCCGACGAGCTGACGCCTGCGCTCGCCGAGGAGCTGCTCGCCAAGCCCTCGGGCGACCGCGAGCTCGGCGTGCACCCGGACACCGGCCTGCAGATCGTCGCGCGCGACGGACGCTATGGCCCGTACGTGTCGGAAGTGCTGCCCGAGGACTCGAAGGACAAGCCCAAGACCGCGTCGCTGTTCCAGTCGATGGCGCTCGAGACGCTTACGCTCGAGGAAGCGCTCAAGCTGCTGTCCCTTCCCCGTGAGCTCGGCGAGAGCGACGGCGAGCCGGTCGTCGTCCAGAACGGCCGCTACGGCCCGTACGTCACGAAGGGAAAGGAGTCGCGCTCGCTCGAGTCGGAGGAGCAGCTCTTCACCCTCTCGCTCGACGAGGCCCTCCCGATCTTGGCGAAGCCGAAGGAGCGCCGGGGCCGCGGGCAGGCCAAGCCGCCGCTGAAGGAGCTGCCGCCCGATCCGGTCACCGGCAAGCCGATCGTCGTCAAGGAGGGCCGTTTCGGCCCCTACGTCACCGACGGCGAGACGAACGCGAGCCTCCGGCGCGGCGACGACCCGGAGTCGATCACCCACGAGCGGGCGCTCGACCTCCTCGCGGAGCGCCGCGCGAAAGGCCCTGCTCAGAAGCGTTCCACTGCCAAGCGGGCGACGACCAAGCGCGCGCCGGCGAAGCGCAAGAAGCCCTCTTAAGACTTCCCAAACCTTTTTCTGAGAGGTTCGTCTAGGAGGTTGCGGGTGAACGATCCCGCGTCCGGCCTGGAATAGAAGGCGCTAACCTCACGTTTCGGACTACAGGGTCACCCTGGTAAAGCCAGGAATTCGGCCCTACAGTGCGAAAGTTTGGTGTTGCACTCCGAGTTGACCTCGAAAGGACTGAATCTCCCGATTTGACACAGAGCCAGCTTCACGACCTGCTTGAGACCGAGAGCGCCCGCACCCTCGTCGAGGGTGCCGAAGAGCGCGGCTTCATCGAGCCCGCGGACTTCGAGGCGTTCGTCCTGGAGCACGATCTCAACGACGACGAGATCGAGCAGCTGACGCGCGAGCTCGAGACGACCGGCCTCGAAGTGGGGCCGCCCGCCGCCGAGGACGAGAAGGAAAAGCCGAAGGCGAAAGTGAACCTCGAGGCGAGCGCTGCGAGTGGCGCCGCCGACAGCCTCCAGCTCTTCCTCGCCGACGTCGGCCGCCACAAGCTGCTGACCGCGCACGAAGAGGTCGTGCTCGCGAAGGCGATCGAGCGCGGCGACGAGCGCGCGAAGCGGCGCATGATCGAATCGAACCTGCGCCTCGTCGTGTCGATCGCGAAGGGCTACCGCGGCCTCGGCGTTCCGTTCCTGGACCTGATCCAGGAAGGCACCCTCGGTCTCAACCGCGCGGTCGAGAAGTTCGACTGGCGCCGTGGCTACAAGTTCTCGACGTACGCGACCTGGTGGATCCGCCAGTCGGTGCAGCGCGCCGTCGCAAACCACGCACGCACGATCCGCGTTCCGGTGCACGTCGTCGAGCGTCAGCAGAAGCTGTCGCGCGCGGCGCGCCGGCTCGAGGTCGAGCTCGGTCGTGAGGCGACGAAGGAAGAGCTCGCCGAAGCGACGGGCCTCCCGATCCAGCACGTGGACGAAGCACTCGGTGCCGCACAGGCGTCGGTCTCGCTGAACCAGACGGTCGGCGCTGACGACGAGGGCGAGCTCGGCGACCTGTTCGCCGACCGCGAGGCACCGGACCCGTTCGACGAAGCGGAGGAGTCGCTGCGCCGCCAGGGCGTGCGCAAGGCACTCGACGCACGGCCGGAGCGCGAGCGGCGCATCCTCGAGCTGCGGTTCGGCTTCGAGGGCGAGCCGTGGACGCTCGAGGCGATCGGGCACGAGCTTGATCTGACCCGCGAAAGGGTGAGGCAGCTGGAGGGTCAGGCGCTCGCGCGTCTCGCGGCCCTCCGGGACATGATTTCCATCGCAGCCTGATCCAGGCGAAGGCGATCACGAAGTGAGAAAGGCCCCGCGAGGGGCCTTTCTTGTTGGCGCAGATTGACGATTGCGGAGAGCGGCATCGGGGCTACGGTGCTTCGCGTGGGGGACGGAGCCGTGAAGCGGTGGTCGGCGCGTGGCGCGGTGTTCGCGCTCGTGTTCGTCACCGGCCTGGTTGCCGCGGGCCTGGTGCTCTCACCGGTGGGTGCCGCGATGAAGCCGGACACTGACGGCGACGTCTTTCCGGACGACGTGGACACGTGCGTGTCGGTCTTCAACCCGGACAACCAGAACAAGGTCGTCAACTCGTCGTTCAACTGGGATTGGGATGGTGACAACGTCGCGAACGCCTGCGATCCCACTCCCGGGGTGCCGGCCGACCGTATCGACGCGCACGTCTACTTCCGCGCACGCGATGGAAGCCGGATCGCGAACGGGGTGGGCTATGCAATGACCTTCCACTACTCGGACGGCAGTACGAGGGTC
>JAXDMI010000377.1:0-10686 GCA_034666145.1 Myxococcales bacterium
GAGCGCGGGACTGCCGAGCGTGACGAGCGAGCCGACCGCGGTGGCAGCGCTCCATGTGGCGTCGTACGTCACGCTCTGCAGCGCGTCGTTCGCTCCACGGGTGAGCCCTGTGAATCCGGTGCCGAACGCGACCAGGCTCGGAATGCTCCTCGCGGCGCCTCCGGTGATCGCCGAGCCCGTCCACGCGCCACCATGAATCTGCACCGCGCCGCTCAACGCCGAGTCGTTGCCGGCGAGCACGGCGACTGTGCCGTCGGTGCAAGGCACCGCGCCGTCGGGACCTGCCTCGACCGAGCCGGCCTCGGCGTCGTTCGTCGCGCCGCCCTCGTCGGTGGAGACTGGACCGTCGGCCGCGCTCCCGTCCGATCGTTCGGGAACCGGGCCGAACTGCGGGCCGTGCACCGAGTCGCCATTGTCGGTCGCGCATGCGCCGAGGAGCGCAGCGGGCGCGACGAGCGCGACGGCGGCACCGGAGAAGAGAAGAGCGAGCTTGTTCATCGGGGTGGGGACGGGCGCGCGGGGTGGCGCCGCACCGTTGTACGCAGCATTGCCTGGCCACCCTCCTTCGCAAGGAGAATTGGCGCAACCGCGTGCCCGTGCCGCATGGCGAAGTGCCGCAAGGTGGCACCCTGGCATGGAGCAGCTGAGGCGAGCAGCCGCTGTTTCAGCGTAATTTCTGCGCGTTTCCAGGGCTCGAGCATGCCGCACGGCTGGGCACGCCATCTGCTTTGCACAGCACCGTGTCTCTACCCCCGAAGCGCGCGCGGAAACCCTTGGTGCTGGTTGCCGAAGATGAAACCGAGGCCGCGGAGCTGATCGAGAGCATCCTTCGGCGGGAGGGCTGCGACGTCCTCATCGCCACCGACGGCGCGCAAGCGCTCGAGATGGCCCGCGAGCTGCCGCGACCCGACCTGATCATGCTCGATCTCGAGCTTCCCGTGATGGACGGCCGCGCGTGCATCGCCGCGATGCGCGCGGACCCGTCGCTGTCGGGGATCCCGGTCTTCATCGTCTCCGGAGCGGCGGATGCCACGACGGTCCGAGCGACGGACAATGTACGCAAAGCTCGTCTCCTCGACGGCCTCGGCCGGGTGATGGCCCGCCTGCGTGGCGAGATGCCGATGCACGAGGCGGAGTCCCCGATTTCCACCGTCGAGGTCGCGGCGAGCTGACCGAAGCGTACTTCGTGCTCCCGGGCTTTTTCTGCTCTCATGAAGTGGGGGTTCCGCGGCGTGGTCAGTCCGCCTTCCAGTGCGGGCGTCAGCATCGGAAATCGTCGTCGTCGTAAGGCGTCCGCGACAGCGGTCTGGAGAGTCGATGCAAGGGTCAAAGAAACCGCCGACGAGCGAGGTCGTCGAAGCCTCGAAGCCTGATCGGCGCAGCGAGCGCAACACCAACCCGCCGACCTCCATGCGTCGCGACGATCGCGCGGAGCCCGATGACGACGACGTGAGCACCGGTCGCATCGACGTGGTGAACGTCGACGGTGGTCGAGCCGATTCGGCGGCGACCGGCATGATCACGCTGCGTCGCGAGCTCGCGAAGCTCCATCAGCAGGCAGCGGCGGTCGAGAAGTCGCTCGAAGACCAGCGGCGCGATCGCTCCGATTCGCTCGATCGTCTCGAGCGCGCGACCGAGCGTGTGATGATGCTCGAGGCGAAGCTCGCAGGCTTCGAGACCGAGACGTCGTCGCTGCGGAACATGCACGAGGCGTCGCTCGCCGACCTGCAGACCGTGCGCGCCGAGCGCGATGATCTCGCGCGCGCCGTCGAGGCGGCGAAGAGCGCGACGTCGGAGCTCGGGAGGCTGAAGGACGAGGTCGTCGAGCTCCGCAAGAAAGCCGACGAAGCGGCGGGCGCAGGCGGTGCGCTCGCGAAGCAGAAGGAAGCGACGGCGCAAGCGCTGGCGGAGGCCGCACAGGCGCGAGCCGAGGCCGAGAAGTGGCGAAGAGCACTCGACGTCGCCGAGGGCGATGCTGCGATGGTCGGCGACCAGGCGAGCAAGATCCGCGCGGAGGCGACGCAGATCCGCGCGGACGCCGACAAGGCGCGCGAAGAGATCGTGAAGGCGCGCGCAGAGCTGGAGACAGAGCGCGCGGATGCGGCGAAGGCACGCGACGGGCTGTTGAAGGCGCGTGACGAAGCCGCCAAGGCGCGTGACGAGCTCGCGAAGAAGAGCGCCGAGGTCGCGAAGGCGCACGCAGAGAGCGCGAAGAAGAGCGAAGAGGCCGCGAAGACGGCCGAGGAGCTCGCGAAGGTCGCGGGCGAGCTCACGCGCGCGAAGGAAGACAACCTGCGCGATCGCGCGACGGCGCGCGACCGCATCGATCTCATGGAGAGCGCGCTCGACGATGCGCGCGCGGCGAACACGCGAACCGAGTCGCAGCTCGAGGCGGCGCGCGAGAACGAGGAGCGCCTCGGTCGTCAGCTCGAGGCCGCGCTCGCACGAGCGACGCGCGCGGAGTCGCAGGCGTCGGCAATGACGACGGCGCACGCAGCGCTCGACAACAGCGTGCGTCGCTTGCGTGAAGAGGTCGCCGCCGCGTTCGCGCGCGTCGTGCAGGATGGTGCGCCGCACGGTGCGCCGCCCGCCGCGGCGGAGTCGCCCATCTTCTCGATTCCGCCCGAGATGGTGGAGTCGGTGCCGCCGGATCCCTCGTCGCCTCCGCCGATGGGTCCGCCGCCGCTGCCGTCACACGCCGCGAGGAACCTCAGCGCCTCGCCCGTGGCAGCGCCCTCGGCGAGCGTCGTCGAGGCCGGCGAGGAGTCGGCGGTAGCGTCGTCGCCCGTGTCGAAGTCGGTGCCCCCGCCGGCACCGAGTCCCTCGATCCAGCCGCCGCGAGCGTCGGTCGCGCCGCCGACGTATGCGTCGGTGCCTCCGCAGATCCACGAGTCGGTCGCGCCCGCTCGTGGAGCGTCGTCGCCGCCTCCCGCGGCGCGCGCGGACGATCGAGGGTCGGTGCCTCCCGGGGCGCGCATCACGTCGCCGCCTCCGCCGACGCATGCGTCGGTCCCGCCGGCGGCGCGCGGATCGATCCCGCCGCCGACGCGCGTGTCCGACTCTCCGCCGTCGTCGGATCTTCCTCCGGCAGACGGTTGGTCGTCGTCCGACTCGTCACCGCCGACGCGCCGTCCCGGCTCGGCGATGCCGCCGCCGTACACGGAGGCGCTCGACCTCACCTCGAAGGCTCGCCAGGAGCTGCTCGCGAAGCTGGTCGATCCCGATTTTGCGGAGGCAGCGGCCGCTGAGCTGCGCACGCATCCCGAGTGGCTGCGGAGCGTTCCGCCCCCGGCGCTGGTCGCTGCGCTGTCGAGCGTCGACTACGACGTGGAAGGCGCCATCTTCGATCTCGCGCGCGCCTGGGATCGCGAGCCGTTGTGTCATTCGCTGATCGCGTCGATGCGCTCGGAGAGTGACGTGCGCGCACGCGAGCACAGCGCATGGCTGCTCAAGCATCTCGCGGCGCCTTCGTCGTGGAAGGCCATCGCGGATCTCGCGCGCAGCGACGACGAACCGGTACAGCTGCGTCGCTGGCTCCTCGAAGCGCTCGATCGTCTGGCGGCCGGCCGAGCGATCGGCTGGCGAGAGCTGGGCGATGTAGTCACTGCGGTCGCACGTCATCCCGATTCGTCGCTGCGTGACGGCGTGGTCGGCATCCTGGTGTCGCTCGATCGCTCCGACGAGAAGCGCCGCCTCCTCCTCGACATCCTGCGCGCCGACGACGACGAGATCGTCCTCGCGAGCGCCGTGAACGCCCTCGCGAGCGTTCTCCCGATGGAGCTCGACCCGGGCCTCGTCGATCGCCTGCTGGGCCACCCGAGCCCGCGCGTGCAACGAAGCGTCCGTGACCTGATCGAGCGCGCACGGCAAGCGAAGGGCTAGTTCGATCGCACGCCTTCGGTCTCCGTCGAGCTGACCGCGCGCTTTCTGATCACGCGGCTTCTTTCTTCTGCCGCACCACGAGCACCGGACGGTCGGCGTGGTTGACGACCTTCGCGGCCGTCGTCCCGATGATGCGGTCGATGAAGCGATAACCGTGCGACCCGATCACGATCATGTCGACGTCGTGCTCGCGCGCGAACGTGCAGATCGCGTCCCAGGCCACCCCGATCTGCGTCGTCGCTCCATCGAAGAGCTCCATCGGGATCGTGCGTGAGAGCTCGGCGAGATCGCGCTTCGCCGTCAGCAGCATGCTGTCGACGACCTGCGTCGGCGGCACCGCGAAGCCGTTGAGCGGCAGAGGCTCCGGCGGCAGTCCCACCGCGCGCAGGAGGAGCAGCTTCGCGCCGCTGGAACGCGCGAGCTCGATGCCCGCTTCGATGACGGAGGGCGCACACGGAGACGCGTCGACCGCGACGAGGATGCGCTTCATGTCCAGGAGCATTCACGCTCCGTGCCGAAATCGTCCGAGCGCGACCGTGCAACGACGCGCTGCGGCACGCGATGTGTATCTACCTCGCACCACGCACCGCAATCACGACGAACCACGACCCCAAGGAGGCATTCATGGACACGAAAACGATCACCAATGACGTCAAAAACGAGGTCACGAAGGGCATCGAGAAGCTCAACACGCTGCGCGATGAGGTGAAGCTCCACATCCATCTTGCCTCGCTCGACGCGAAGCAGGAGTGGAATGACAAGCTCGAGCCGAAGATCAACGAGATCGCGAACACCGCGCACAACGCGACCGACGCGTCGAAGGCCGCCGTCCACGACCTCGTGACGAAGGTCGAGGGCTTCTACGCGAAGCTCCGTGGCAACAACACCCCGGCGTCGTGACGACGTCGCCCACGTAGGCGCTTTGGCGCCACGTTTTGACACGCATCCCCGGCCGCGCCGGTCCGCGAGCGCTCCTCGAGCGATCCGGCGGCGCGGCTGGCCGGCTGTGAGCCCGGTGTATCCCGACCTTCACGGTGGTCGCGTCGTCCGTGACGCTCCGATCGTGAAAATACAGACGCAGCTGTCGGGATGACGACATCCGGCCGTTAGAGATTTCAAGACGTTCAGGCACCGTGGCGGAATGGCATGCGCACTGCACTAGTTGTGACCACGTGCCGCCCGCTACTCCGGTTGAAACCGGCCGCCCGCACGCTCTTATCGGAGGTCTCTCGGTCATGTCGTCGATGCGAATCGTTCTCGTGGATCCTCTCGGAGACGTTCTCTTCTCGGGAGAGAGCTTGATCGCGCGCGGCCCCGTCGCCGCTCGCGGACCCGAGGAGCTTCCCGACACGCTTCCCGCTCCTGCGACGTCGCCCACGACGTCGGCGGCAGCCCCCACGTCGGCGCCTGTCGATTCGTCGGAAGCGAGGACCGAGCGCTGTCCCGAGACGAAGCGCTCCGCCGGTAGCGGCGTCTATCGCACCGCCGATCGCACGCGCGTCTCGAACGTTCCCGTCATCGAAGACGTCGGCGCGCAGATCCGCGCCGAGGCATCGCGACGCCGTCTGCGGCGCGTGGGCTGACACGAGCGAGAACGCTTGGCGCCGCGACGGCGCCTTGCCATGCTGCGAGGATGCTCGTCGAAGAGATCAAGAAGCGTGTCGCCCTGGCCATGAAGCAAGGCGACACCGTCGCGCGTGATGTCCTGCGTCTCGCGCTCGGCGAGATACAGACCGCAGAGGCGCGCAAGAACGCGCCGCTCAGCGAAGAGGACGCGGTCGCCGCGCTCCGCAAGCTGATCAAATCGAACGAAGAGACACTCGCTGCTCTCGCGACCTCGCCCGGAGACGATCGCATCGCTCCGCTGAAGAGCGAGGTCGAAGTGCTCGCGTCATTGCTGCCCGCGCAGATGAACGCGGCGCAGATCGTCGCCGCGCTCGCCGGTCAGGTCGACGCCATCAAGGCGGCCGGCAACGACGGTCAGGCCACCGGCATCGCGATGAAGCATCTCAAGGCGTCCGGCGCCGCGGTGAACGGCGCCGAGGTCACGGCCGCGGTGAAGCAGATCCGCGCTCAGGGCTGAGGACAGGTCGGCGGAGTCGCCGCGCACGCGCCGATCGCGATCGTGCCCTTGAAGCACAGAGCCATCGCGCATTTCTGGCCCGTGCCCTCGCAGTCGCTGTCGGAGGTGCACACCGCCGGTCCTCCGTCGCATGTGGCGGCGAGCGCGGTCTGCGCGCCAGGTCCGGTGCCGTGCCAACAGCACGCGCTCTCGGAGCTTCGATCGGGATGAACGCAGTGGATGAGCGTGCCCAACGCAGCCGCGCAGACCGCGGTGTCGGGCGTGCAGAACGGCTTGCCCGTCGTCGGCATGCAGCAGCCGAGGCCCTCCGACGTATCGCAGGGGCAGCCTGCGAGAGTCGGAACGATGGCGACCGGGCCATCTTCGCCGCCGTCGGTGGCTTCGCCGTCCGAGAGCGCGCCGCCCTCGAGCGCCGCGCTTGCATCGCCGAAGGTGACGTCGAGGTTGGTGGCCGACTCGCACGCGACCAGTGACCCGCCGAGACCGACGAGCGAAACGCACGCGGCAGCGAGCGCCGCGACGGTGAGCAGACGTGCCGTGCCGAGAGCGTCGGTCTCGTTCATTGACATGGGGCCGCGCCTCCACCGCAGTAGCCGACGAGGACTCCTTTGCACGTGATCGACGCGCACGCCCCGCCGGTCGTGCACACCCCGCCGCCGTCGACGTTGGGATCGCACGCTTCGACGCCGCCGTCGCAATCGGCGCGGAAGCGGGTGTTCATTCGGTTGCTGCCTTCGGGCAGCCAGCAGCACGTGCTGTCGTTGTTGCTGCCGAGGCAGCCGAGGAAGACATCGTCGTCGTCCTTGCACGCGGTGCCGCTGTAGTGCTGAAGCTGATCGACGCAGGTGTTGCTGCTGCCTGTAGGGTCCGAGTTGCCGGCGAGGCAGCAGCCCTTTCCCTCGCTCGGATCGCAGCCCGCATCGAAGCCGGAGCACGCGATGGGTTGGACGGAGGGCAAGACCCCGCCGTCGCTCTGCGCCGGCATCGTGACGAGGCCGCCGTCGTTCGTCGTTCCGCCTTCGTCGCCGGCGTCCGAGCCCGCCTCGGCGACGACGGCGGCCGCGGAGTACGCGATGGGATCGCCCGCCGTGCACGCGATCGCCGCGCCGGCCACGGGCACGCCGCTGACGAGCGCGATGAGCAGCGCTCGCGTTCGAGCGCGTGACGTCACCATGCGCCTTCGAGCCCCATCCCTGCGTCGCTCGTACCGACGCGCGGTGCGAGGCGAATCGATGCGCGTCCGGTGCTCGACGACGACGCGCCGTTCGGCGCAGTGAAGTAGAGGAGGCCGCCACCGAGGACCGCAACACCTCCCGCGATGAAGCTCGCGGTCGAGATGGTGGCGGTCGTCGTCGCCGACTGACGCTCGGGATCGACCGACCCCGGCGCAGCGTGGCAGTCGCCGGCGTTGCCGCCGCAGATTTCGTCGATCTTGCTCTTCTTGTTGAGCGTGAGGATGCCGAACACGACGCCGCTCGCGAGACCCGCGATGCCGACGCCGGCGATCGCGACGCCCAGCGTGCGTCGCGTGCTGCCGGGGCTCTCGCGCACGAGCGTGACGGGCGCGGGACCGGCGACACCGTTCGCGGGACCGTTCGAGCACGTGTCGCGTTCGAGCTGCACGCTCACCGGCGCGCTGCCGCCGGGCTCCGCCGTGACTTGCTGCGCCCAGTGACGGAGCGGCGCCGAGGCTTCGACGACGTGCTTGCCCGGCTTCGTCGCGATGACGCCGGTGCGGTAGTGGAACTTGTCGACGAGCTCACCGTCGACGCGCAGCTCGAAGCCCGGCTGCTCGAGCGTCGCTTGGGGGACGACGATGCGAATCGTGGGAAGGCGCTTCTCGAGCGCAGCAGCGCGCGTCTCGGCGAGCGGAAGTCGATCGTCGGCATTGATGTACGCGAGGTTCGCGGCGTCCTTCAACGCGCGCCATGCGGCGAGCGGGTCGCTCGCTTCGAGACAATCCGCGAGACTCAATCGTGCGCCGACGGACGGCTCGAACGAGAGACTCTCACGCAGCTTCGTGACCGCAGCATCGCAGTTACCGGCTTCGATGTATTTGCGACCTTCCTGGAACGCAACGACAGCCTTGTCGTGCGCGGAGTCGTCCGCGTGTGCCGGGCGTGCCCAGCTACCAACGCAACCAACGACGAGGATCGAGCCGATCACCGCGCGAGTGAGCTTCTTCAAAAAAACCTCCAACCTGCATCGTGACATACACGGCCGTCTCGTCAGGTCCGTTTACTCTGTTTGCCATCGATTGTTACGGACACGATTGAGCGCTTCCTTCCTCGTTCTTCCTGCGTGTTACAAGCAAGCGCAAATCTCATGCGAGCCTGTGAGACGATCACTCAGGAGTAGAGATCGTGGCGAGATTCACGACGCGCGCCCATGCTCCAAAGGCGTGCGAGAAGCGCGCCTAGAACGTCGACGCGGGATCCGCCGAGGGCTTCGGCTTCACGGCCGGGCCGGGTGGCCGGATCTTCGTCGTCGGTGTCGCCGCCGTAAATGTACTAACGGCAGGAACGGCAGGAACCACCGTGTGTGCGGATTGGATGGGCTCGGCCCCCTCCGATGCCTTTGCCCGGCGTGACGCTCCGCCCAGCGATGCGACGTCGGGCTCGTACAGCGCGGGCTCGCGCGCGACGGGCCCACGAAGTGCGCGGACCATCAGGATGCCGCCGACGACGGCGAGCACAACGAAGAGCGAGGCGGCGATCGCCCACCAGAGCGCCGTCGATGCTCCGCTCGTTGCATCGGGCTTCGAATCGAACGCCGCGGCGATGCGGGTCTGCTCGCGATCGTGCTCCGGACCGGTGCCGAGCGACCCCGGATGCTCGGAGCCCGTAGGCACCGCGTTGAGCACCGCGGCAATACGCTGACCGGCGCCCTGCGCTTCGGGCGGCGCAAAGGGCTCGAGCGCGGCCGCGAGCTCGGACACCGTCGCGAAGCGGTCTGCCGGAACCTTCATCAGGCACTTCCGGATGATCGCCCAGAGCACGGGCGGCACGTCCGGACGGAAGGTCGGAAGTGGTGTGGGGTCGTCCTTCAGGACCATGGCGCAGAGGACCGGAACCGCCGGCGAATCGAACGGCACGTGCGCGGACACGAGCTCGTAGAGACAAATCCCGAGCGACCAGATGTCGGTCCGGAAGTCGATGTCACGCGACGCCTTCATCTGCTCCGGCGACATGTACTGCGGAGAGCCCATCGCCGTGGCCGTCGCCGTGAGCGCGCGTTCGTGCATGCTCATGCTCTTGGCGAGCCCGAAATCCAGCACCTTCACCAGCGGCTTGCCGTGCAGCTTCGTGGTGAGGAAGAGGTTCCTCGGCTTGAGATCGCGATGGAGGATCCCGAGCGCGTGCGCCTCGGCGACCGCTTCACACGCCTGAAGGATGTAGTCGACGGCGACGGGGATCGGCAGCGGCCCGCGCTCGCTCAACGCGCCGAGGTCCTCGCCGTCGAGGAGCTCCATCACGATGTAGGGTGAGCCGTTCGACCGCGCGCCGACGTCGACGACCTTGACCGCGTGCTCGCTGCGGAGCCGCGCGGCCGCGCGTGCCTCGCGCATGAACCGCTCGACGATTTCGGCGTCCGGCGTGAGGTGCGCGGGCAGGACCTTGATGGCGACGCGCTGATGGAGCTCGGTATGGCGAGCGGCGGCGACGATGCCCATGCCGCCCTGGCCGATGACGCGTTCGATGCGGTATTTGCCGCCCAGAACGTCCCCCGGCTTGATCTCCGCCTGCGCTCCCTTCGCCTTCGCCACCCGTCTCCCGCTCCCTCCGGCGACGGGAACTCTATCAGGTGCCGCGGCTCAGGTAGCGAATACGGGCGCCCTCGACCCGGATCGGGATCGCGTTTGTCCGGCCGGAACATGCCGCATCCACACGGTGCATGCATTCTTCACGTGGGCCGTCATCTCGAACGGCGCGACCGGCGCGAGCTCCGCAGCGATCGCCGTCGCTCCGCATGAGACGCTCCGCCGCTGAGCTGAATGGTCGAGCTACATGGTCGAGCTCGAACCGCCCCGCCACGAGCGGGCATCGGACGGATGGTTAAGATCCATCGACCGGCAATGGCGGCAATGACGGCAATGACGGGCATGTTTACCGGTACTCGCTCGTTGGTCCCTTCGTACCCAACTCGCTTGAAGACCACATCCCTCAAACACATCAGCGCGGAAGTCGATCTCGCGCCCGACGCGGAGCCGGTGGCCCCCACCTCTCACGATCCGCTCGAGCTTCATTTCCGGTCGATGACCGCGTTCCGTCTCCTCACGCGCGAAGACGAGCATGCGCTCGCGCGGCGTCTCGAGAAGGCGGATCTGTCGCTCGTCCGCGGGCTGCTCGCAGCTCCCGAGGGACGCGCCGTGCTCCTCGACCTCGCGCGTTCGCTTCGCGACAAGGAGACACGCGTCGAGGACGTCGAGCGCAATCCGGGAGACGGGCTCGTCGAGCGCATCGAGAGCATCGTCGCACGCGCGGAGTCGTTCGCAACGCGTTCGCGGTCGCGTCCGAAGGCGCACGGCCTGCGGCTTCATCCGCGCACCGTCCGCGAGCTGGTCCGTGAGCTCGCCGAGCTCTCGGCGCGACAACCTCGTAATGCTCGCCTGCGCCGCGTGATCCGCGACGTCGACGCCGCGCGAAGCGAGGCCGACAAGGTCACGACGGAGCTCGTGCAGTCGAACCTCCGCATCGTCGTCACGTTCGCGCGACGCTATC
>JAXDMI010000378.1:0-7313 GCA_034666145.1 Myxococcales bacterium
TGGTGCTCATCCTCCGCGACGTCCTCGGATTCTCCGCCGAGGAAACGGGAGCATCGCTCGACACGAGCGTCGCCTCGGTGAACAGCGCATTGCAGCGAGCGCGCGCTGCGCTCGGCGAGCGCTTTCCCGAGCCGAGCCAACGCGCGACACGGAGCACACTCGGCGACGCCCAGCTCGCGCGCCTGGTCGAGCGCTTCGTCGACGCGTGGAGAACGGCGGACGTCGACGCCATCGTCGCGATGCTCGCCGACGACGCGACGTTCACGATGCCACCGCTGCCGTCGTGGTTCCGCGGACGCGAAGACATCCGGACCTTCCTGGCCCGCAAGGTGCTCACGCTGCGCTGGCGCTTCCTCGCGACGCAGGCGAGCGGCCAGCCGGCCATGGCGGCCTACCGCTTCCGTCCCGAGAGCGACACCTACCGGCTGGAGGTCATCAACGTGCTGAGCTTCCGCGGCGAGCAGGTGGTGGGCATCCACGCCTTCCAGACCGCGTCGGTGTGCGCGCGCTTCGGTCTGCCCGAAGCGCTGCCCGCCTGACCCGCGCGCGTCAGTCGACGGACGCCCCGCACGTGAGGTTGACGGTGGTGCCCGTCATCGCGCCGGCGTGATCCGAGGCGAGGAAGACCGCGGTGCTCGCCAGCTCTGCGAGCGTCGGGTACCGCTTCAGCAATCCGCTGCCGTCGCCGGCGAGCATCTTCTCGACGGTCGTTCCCTGCTGCGTGGCCACCGGTCGAAACACCTCGCGACTGTGCGAGCCCAACGCCAGCGCTTCGGGTAGCGCGTCGGACCTGAGGCACACCACGCGCACACCGTGAGCTCCGAGGTCGGCGGCGAGATGCCGGGTGAACCCCTCGATCGCTGCGCACGCCGCTCCGAAGCCGAGGACGCCCGGGAACGCGAGACGCGCGGCCTGCGTCGAGAGCGTGAGGATCACGCCCGCGCGCTTGCTCACCATGTGACGAGCCGCCGCCTTCGCGGTGAGGAAGTGCGTTCGTACGTAGGCATGGATCGGTCGCTCGTAATCCTCGAGCGACAGCTCGAGGACCGGCGTTCCCTGCACGTGCATGACCCCGATGGCGTTGAAGACGATGTCGATGCCTCCCGCCTCGGACGCCACCGTGTCGGCGTGTGCCGTGACGGCGAGCTCGTCGAGCGCGTCGACCGTCGCCACGCGTGCGGTACCTCCCGCGCTCGTGATGTCGCGCGCGAGCGCGTCCAGCCTGGGCCGGGTCCGGCCCGCCAGGTATACGGTCGCGCCCTCCCGGGCGAATGCGCGGGCAGTGGCCCCGCCGACAGCTCCACCCGCGCCGTGGACCACGGCAATCTTGTTTCTCAACATCATCCGGCTCACCTCCTACGAGAGTGAGAGTCGGCGGCGCGCTCGGACTCATCGGTCCGCTGGACGATTTCACTCCCAGTTCGTGTTCCGGCGAGCAGGGCGCGGATGCCGGCCGTCGACGCAGCGCCCTGAGCGAGACCGACTACGAGGCTCGCCGCGATGAAAGGCACGATCGCGCCCGCTCGCAGCGAGAGCACGATACCGACGAGCGCGAACACGAAAACCTGCAAGCGAGGGACGCGATGGCCCCGCTGCGACGAAGCATGGTCTCAGGGCTCATCGCGATGAGACGGCGGGTGGCTCGCGCGTGCGCATGAACGGATGCAGTCGTCGTGCTCATGGCATCGTCCTGGCCCGAGTTAGGTGATCGTCTGACCGCCGTCGACCACCAGCGCATGCCCGATCATGAACGCCGCGGCGTCCGAGCACATCCAGGCGACCGTCGCGCCGATCTCTTCGGGGCGGCCCATTCTTCCGATGGGCTCCTCGGCGATCACCTTCGAACGGCCCTCGGTGGTGCCGCCGGTGTAGCGAGCCATCATCGGCGTGTCGATGTATCCAGGGCAGATCGCGTTGATCCGAACGTTCTGCGCGGCGTAGTCGAGCGCCGCCGCGCGGGTGAGGCCGATGACGCCGTGCTTCGCGGCGGTGTACGCGGGGCTACCTTTGATGCCGATGACCCCGGCGCCCGACGAGGTATTCACGATCGCGCCCCCGCCGTGCGCGAGCATCCGCGGGATCTCGTACTTCATGCACAGGAACACGCCGCGGAGATCGATGTTCATGATCCGGTCCCATTCCTCGAGCGGCATCTCTGCGGTCGGCGTCAGTCCTTTCGGCTCGACGCCTGCGTTGTTGAAGGCGAAATCGAGGCGGCCGAACGTAGAGACCGTCTTGTCGAGCGCGGCCTCGATGTCCTCGGCGCGCGTGACGTCGCACCGGACCGCGAGCGCCCGCGCGCCTCGCTGCTCGATCATGCGGACGGTCTCCTCAATCCCCGCTTCCGCCACGTCGGCGACCGCGACGCTCGCACCGTCACCCGCGAACGCGAGCGCCGCCGCGCGGCCGATGCCGCTCGCGCCGCCGGTGACGAACGCGACCTTCCCCTCGAACCTGGCCTTTGCGATTCCGGTACTCATGGTTTCCTCTGTTCTCCCCTCACGGAGTGATCAACTCCTTGCACGGTGGTCGGCGTTACCGGGCCACGCACGGAATATGGGCCGTGCAGGCAGTGCCCGCTAGACGGGCAAATGTGGATAGCCTGTGAAGCCATACTTGACAATGCGGTGACTCGCCCCTGACCTGCAGCGATGAGCACCGCCGTCGTCACGCATGTACAGGCCTTCCTCGTCGTCGCTCGGCTGCGCAGCTTCAGCGCAGCCGCACGTGAGCTCGGCGTGTCACGTTCCGCGGGCAGTCAGTCCGTGAGGCAGCTCGAAGAGCAGCTGCGCGTCGTGCTCCTGACCCGCACGACACGGAGCGTTTCGCTGACGGACGCGGGACGCCGCCTCGTCGAGACAGCTGCGCCGGCGTTGGGTCAGCTCCTCTCGGCGCTGAATGACGTCGGTGCAGAGCCCGGCGAGACCGTCGGGCGCGTGCGGATCACGGTCCCCCGTCCGGCGCTTCCGTTCGTCGTCGAGCCCGTCGTGGCGACGTTCCGCAAGCGTCATCCGCGCATCGACGTCGAGATCGCGGTGGAGGATCGCTTGGTCGACATCGTCGCAGACGGCTTCGACGCAGGCGTCCGACTCACCGAATCGATCGAGCGCGACATGGTGCAGGTGCGGCTGACCGATCCGTTCCGATTCGTGATCGTCGGCGCCCCGAGCTACCTCGCTCGTCGACCCGCCCCCGAGAAGCCGCGCGATCTCCTACGGCACGAGTGCATCACCTTCCGCTCGCAAACCACCGGAGCCCTGTATGCGTGGGAGCTCGAGCGCGGACGGAAGACGTGGCGCGTCGCGGTTCGTGGCGGCGTCGTCGTCGCGAATGACGCCGAGCTGATGGTTTCCCTCGCCGAGGATGGTCTCGGGCTCGCATACACCTTCGAGCCGATGGTGCTCGCGCGGCTTCGTACGGCGAAGCTGAGGCGCGTGCTCGAGTCCTATTCGCCGACCGTGCCCGGCTACTTCCTCTACTTCCCGCAACGCGCTCAGCACTCTGCGCCGCTCCGTCTATTCGTCGAAGCCGCGAAGGAGCTGGCCGTCCGCCGCCTGAACGAAGCCTGAGTGCCGCACGCGAACGCCGACCGCGCTTACTGTCCAGTCGCACTCGACAGGCCGTGAAGCAGACAACACCTAGTGCTCTCGCGGGCACGGAGTAACCTGCAGCGTCAGAGAGGAAACATGCTTCGCGAGCCCTTTCGAGCGATCTCGTTCACGGCCGTGACCTGCAGCGCTCTGCTTGCTGGATGCAGGGGCGCGAGAACGGCACACGCTCCACTGCCGCCGGTCGCCTCGAACGAGCTCCGCACGCCGGAGGTGTTCGCGGCCATCCCCGATAGGACAGAGCGCTCGCGCGCTCTCTTCCTCGAAGCAAGCCGGGTGCTGTTGCATCCGCGCTGCGCCAACTGCCATCCCAGCGGCGACAGCCCACTGCAAGGCATGGAGAGGCTGCCTCATCAACCACCGGTCACGCGTGGACCCGAGGACCAAGGCGTGGTCGGGATGGAGTGCACGAGCTGCCATCAAGAACGGAACCTCGATCACGCACGCGTCCCTGGCGCGCCGAAGTGGCACGTCGCGCCGCGGGAGATGGCGTGGGTGGGCAAGACCCCGCGCGAAATCTGCGAGCAGATGAAAGATCCGAAGCGGAACGGAAACAGGTCGCTCGCGCAGATCGTCGAGCACAACGCGCAGGACGAGCTGGTCGGCTGGGGCTGGAAGCCCGGACACGATCGAGAGCCTGCGCCTGGCACCCAGAAGCAATTCGGCGCCATCGTCGCCGCGTGGGTCGACACCGGGGCCGAGTGCCCCTCGCAAGGAGGTAAGCCTT
The DNA here is from genome assembly GCA_034666145.1 of Myxococcales bacterium. Taxonomy (GTDB): domain Bacteria; phylum Myxococcota_A; class Polyangia; order Polyangiales; family Polyangiaceae; genus Labilithrix. The sequence continues at coordinate 4,336 of JAXDMI010000378.1, forward strand.
GAGCATCACGGTACGCATCAACGGCAAGGAGCATCGGCTCGACGTCGATCCCGAGATGCCGCTGCTCTGGGTGCTGCGCGACGTCCTCGGCTTCACCGGCACGAAGTATGGATGCGGCGAGGCACTCTGCGGCGCGTGCACCGTGCACGTCGACGGGCACGTGCTCCGCTCCTGCGTGACACCCGTCCGCCGCGCGGCGAACGCGGATGTGCTCACCATCGAAGGGCTCTCGACGGACGGGAGTCACCCGCTGCAACGGGCGTGGGTCGATCTCGGTGTGCCCCAGTGCGGTTTCTGCCAGGCGGGCCAGATCATGACGGCCGCGGCGCTGCTCAAGAAGCATCCGCGGCCGACGGAACAGCAGATCGATCAGTCGATGGCCGGCAATCTCTGCCGCTGCGGGACGTACACGCGCATCCGCGAAGCCATCAAGAAGGCGGCAGGTACACCGTGACCGCCCGGCAGGTCGTCATCCCTCGTCGCGCGTTCCTGCGCGGGCTGAACCTCGCGATCGGCGGGCTCGCGCTGGGCTACTCCTTTCCGGCCGCGGCGCAGAAGCCGACCACCGAGCCCGGCGAGTCACCGGGTCCGAAGCCCGTCACCGGGTCGCAGGCCATCGAGGCGAGCGCGCCCGGTCTCAACCCGAACGTGTTCATCCACGTTGCGCCCGACGGCACGGTCACCATCGTCTGCCACCGATCGGAGATGGGCCAAGGCATCCGCAGCTCGCTTCCCGTGCTGATCGCCGACGAGCTCGGCGCGCTGATGGCCCGCGTGAGGATCGTGCAGGCCGACGGAGACAAAGCGTACGGAGACCAGAACACCGACGGCTCGAACAGCATTCGCGGGATCTACGAGGACATGCGGCGCGTGGGCGCCACGGCGCGCATGATGCTGGTCGCGGCCGCCGCGAAGCAGTGGAAGGCGCGCCCCGACGATTGCATCGCAAAGGATCACGTCGTCACGCACGTACCAACGAAGCGCACGCTCGGCTTCGGGGAGCTCGCGCTCGCGGCGGGCAAGCAGAAGGTGCCCGACGCAAAGGACGTCGTGCTCCGGCCGCGGGCCGAGCTCACCAACGTCGGAAAGGCGCTGCCGCTCCTCGACGCCCCGGCGTACGTGACGGGCACGGCGGTGTTCGGTGCGGACGTCCGGCTGCCGGGCATGCTCACTGCGGTGATCGCGCGCCCACCGGCTGTTGGCAGCAAGGTCGTTCGCTTCGACGCCACGCGCGCGCTTGCCGTTCCCGGCGTCCGCCACGTCGTCGAGATGCCGCACCCCGAGCCGCCGTACAAGTTCCAGCCTTGGGGCGGCCTCGCGATCGTCGCCGATCACACGTGGGCCGCGATGCGCGGTCGCGCTGCGCTCGACGTCACGTGGGACGACGGGCCGAACGCGACCTACGACTCCGATCGCTACCGCGAGGAGCTCTCGCGGTCGGTGAGCGTGCCCGGAACGGTCGCGCGCAAGGTCGGCGACACCGAGGCCGCGCTGAAGGGCGCCGCGAAGGTCGTCGAGGCGGAGTACCACGTGCCGCATCTGCCGCATGTGCCGATGGAGCCGCCCGTCGCCGTAGCGCGTGTCCTTGGCGACACCTGCGAGATCTGGGCGCCGACGCAGAATCCGCAGGCCGCGCAGACGGAGGTCGCGCGCGCGCTCCGGACGACGGTCGAGAAGGTCCGCGTACACGTGACGTTCCTCGGCGGCGCGTTCGGCCGGAAGTCGAAGGCGGACTTCTGCTCCGAAGCGGCAGTGCTCTCGAAGAAGCTCGGCGTACCGGTGCGGGTCCAGTTCACGCGCGCCGACGACGTGCGCCACGACTACGTGAACACGGTGAGCACCAACCGGCTTACCGCCGGTCTCGACGCGGGCGGACGTGTCGTTGCGTGGCGCCACCGGACGGCGTTCCCGTCGATCAGTAGCTTGTTCGGCCCGTCCGCGCGCCCGAGCCTCGACGACCTGCAGCAGGGCGTGCTCGATCTCGCGCTCGTGGTGCCGAACGTCACCGCCGAGATCTGCGACGCGACCGCGCACACGCGCATCGGCTGGTTGCGATCGGTGTACAACATCTTCCAGGCCTTCTCGATCGGGTCGTTCGTCGACGAGATTGCACACGCGAAGAGCGCCGACACGCGTGACGTCTGGCTCGAGCTCCTCGGTCCACCGAGGCAGATGTCGCTCTCCGACCTGGGCGTCGAACGATACAAGAACTACGGGCAGCCGCTCGACAAGCATCCGGTCGACGCCGGTCGACTGCGCAACGTGATCGAGCGCGTCACCGCCGCGGCCCGCTGGGATCAACGGAAGCGCGACGGCCGCGCGCTCGGCCTCGCCGCGCACCGGAGCTTCCTCAGCTACACGGCCGTCGTCGCCTCGGTTGTGAAGGGCCAGGACGGCAAGCTTGCCGTCGACGAGGTGTGGATCGCCTTCGACGCCGGGACGATCATCAACATGGACCGCGTTCGCTCCCAGCTCGAGGGCTCGGTCATCTTCGGAATGAGCCTCGCGATGTTCGGCGGCATCACCATGAAGAAGGGCGCCATCGAACAGGATAATTTTCGCGATGGTGGCCGCATCGTTCGGATGGGCGAAGCGCCTCGCCGTATCCACGTCGAGATCGTCGAGAGCACCGCAGCGCCGGGCGGCGTCGGCGAGCCTGGTGTGCCGCCGGTCGCACCGGCGATCGCGAATGCGTTGTTCGCGCTCACGGGTAAGCGCGTGCGCGAGCTCCCGCTGAGCAAGTCGGGGGAGGTCTCATGATGGCGCCCGCCGCGATCGTGTAGGCCGCAGGCGAAGGCCGCCAGCGCCTCGTCTTCCACAGCTCGACATCGTCCCGCGAGGCGTACACTGGGCGCCTTCGCCATGCTCGAAGAGGTCAGCACCAAGGACTTCGAACGCTCGCCCCTCGGTCGCTACGCGTTCACGGCATCGTGTGTCGTCTGGTGCGCTTCCCCTGCACTTTGCGGGTGGCAAATCTG
>JAXDMI010000379.1:0-4254 GCA_034666145.1 Myxococcales bacterium
GAGCCGTTCAGGCTCTTCGGACGCAACGCAGGGAGCCTTCCGTGATCCATGCCGTCGAGCAGCAAGCTCGCCTACGCCGCGCAACGAAGACCTCGTCCGACGGGAGCGCCGGATAGCCGCACGCGTCGGCGCGCACGGGACCGCGAGACCTGCGTCGTCACCGTGGCGAAGCGAAAGTATCTGGCACGCCCGGTAAGATTCGAACTTACGACATCCGGCTTCGAAGGCCGGCGCTCTATCCAGCTGAGCTACGGGCGCGTGGGTAGCGTCCGAGTACGTACACCGCGCGGTCGCGGCGATCAATCGTGCCGCGCGGTGTCGGTCGCTTGTGGCGCCGATGCCTCACCAATCCAGCTTCGTTGCCGTGCGCAGGACCTTGTCGAAGGCCTGATCGTCCAGCTTCGCGCGCTGCGCCAGCAGGTTGACCGCGTCGTCGCCCGCCGGCCAGCGGAACTGGCGCTCCGGCGATTCCGCGGCGTCCGCCACCACCCGCGCGATGACCTCCGGGCTCGTCAGCTCCTCGCGCGGCCGAAACTTCCGCGATGCGGCGAGCGGCAGGTACGGATCATCGGCCCCGAAGTGCGCGCGCGGCGCATCGAGCGCGCCCGTTCCGATGGCGCCCGGCTCGACCAGCACGACGCGCACGCCGAAGTGACCCACCTCGACGCGCAGCGATTCGCTGAGCGACTCGAGGGCCCACTTCGTCGACGAGTACGCGCCGTTCAACGGAAAGCCCACCTTCGCCACGATCGACGAGATGTTCACCACCGTGCCCGAGCGTCGCTCGCGCATCGCCGGAACCACCGCCTGCATCATGCGCAGCGCGCCGAACAGGTTGATCTCGTAGAGGTGGCGCACCTCCTCGAGCGGTATCGACTCGATCGGACCGAGCGCGATCTCGGCGGCGTTGTTCACGAGCACGTCCACGCGCCCTGCCTCTTCGACCGCCTTACGCACCGACGCATCGTCCGTGACGTCGAGCGCGAGACGCGCCGCCACCGGCAGATCGGCGAGCGTCTCTACCTTGCGCGCGGTCGCGATCACCTCGTGACCGCGACGCGCGAGCTCGATGGCCGTCGCGCGGCCCAGACCCTTCGAAGCACCCGTGATGAGAATTCGTGACATGACGGTACCGCTCTCCTTCTCTTCTTTGCTCGGACGTTTTCACTCAGCCATTGCCTGTATATGCAGGTAGTCGACCGCGGCTCAGCCGCCCGCCGCTGCGCTCGTCACCTTCGGGAGGCTGCGGAAGAGCCCGTCCCACGTCGTCGTGGACACCCGATCGTGGATTCGTTTCTGCACGCCCTTCCAGAGCGGGAAGGCGCGCTGGACGACCTTCCGGCCCGCCGGCGTGATCGACAGATATCGTTCGCGCTGGTCGTCTCCGATGCTGCTCGCCACCCAGCCGTTCTTCTCGAGTGTGGCCACGCTTCGCGTCAGCGTCGTCTCCTCGAGGAAGAGCGCAGCACTGAGGTCACGCACCCTTGCCTTCCCGTCACTCTCGAGGCGCGCGAGCACCGAGAACTGCGTGACGCGGAGCCCAGCCGGCCGCAGCGCGTCGTCGTACATGCGCGTCACGGCGCGGCTCGCCTTTCGCAACGACTCGCAGAGGCAGGGAGACGACGGTAGCGCCACGTTTTCGACCGACATGGTACCTGTATATGCAGGCAATGCGGCTTGGTCAACGGGCCGACCGCTTTTCGACCGCGCTTTCCCGTGAGGTCCTTCCTCGCCACGGCTGACCTCGGGTGCCGTCTTGTCACGGGATGGGATCGAAACCGTCGGACAGGATCGCCTTGGCGACCTTCGCATCGCGGAACTCGGTCTCCTTCGGCCCAGCTTCCTCGGCGAAATCGGCGTCGTCGTCGGGGTTCGCCTGCTCGGGCTCGACGACGGGCGTCTTGGGCGTGGGCATCATGGTCGCGGACCGAGCAAACGTCGTTCCACAGCGCGCTGCGCCCGACGAGCGCAGCGCCGTTCGTGAGCCAACCATGAGCCGATCGCGTATGCCTCTTGGGTGAGCGATCGGCCTCTCGCCCCGTCGAGCAACGCCCGGCGAACGTTGCTCGTCGCCGTGATCGGCTCGAGCATGGCGTTCCTCGACGGGACCGTCGTCAACGTCGCGCTGCCGGTCATGCAGCGCGACCTCGGGCTCTCGGTCGACGGCGCGCAATGGGTGGTGGAGGCCTATGCGCTGCTCCTCGCGTCGCTGGTGCTGGTGGGCGGCGCGCTCGGCGATCGCTACGGTCGCAAGCGCGTCTTCCTCGCCGGTGTGCTCCTCTTCTCACTCGCGTCTGCGGCCTGTGGAGCCGCGCCGAGCGCTCTGCTCTTGATCCTCGCGCGTGCCATACAGGGGGTCGGCGCTGCGTTGCTCGTGCCGGGAAGCCTCGCGCTGATCAGCGCGGCGTACCCCGATGACGTGGCGCGCGGGCGCGCCATCGGAACGTGGTCTTCGTTCAGCGCCATCACCGCTGCCGTGGGGCCCGTCGCCGGCGGATGGGTGGTCGGCCATGCGTCGTGGCGTTGGCTCTTCTACTTCAACGTGCCCATCGCAGCGCTCGTGATCGCGCTCGCGATCCGTGGCGTCGACGAGACACGCGACGAGTCCGCGCCGCGCACGATGGACTGGGGCGGCGCGCTCCTCGTGACGGCGGGCCTCGGCCTCGTGGTCTACGGCCTCATCGACTCGGGCAAGATGGCGGGCCCGATCGGCGAGATCGCGCTCGTCGTCGCCGGCGTGCTCACGCTCACCCTCTTCGTGTACGTCGAGTCACGGATCTCCTCGCCGATGGTGCCGCTCGCGCTCTTCCGTTCGCGGACCTTCGCCGGCGTGAACCTGCTCACGCTCCTCCTCTATGGAGCGCTCGGCGCCTCGATGTTCCTCGTGCCGTTCGATCTGATCCAGGTGCAGGGTTACAGCCCAACGGCGGCCGGCGCTTCGCTGCTGCCGCTCGTGCTGCTCGTGTCGGTGATGAGCCCGGCAGCGGGCGCGCTCTCCGCGCGCATCGGTCCGCGTTGGTTGCTCGCCATCGGACCGATGATCGCGGGCGCCGGCTTCCTTTTGCTCGCGCTGCCCGGGGTCGGCGGAACGTATTGGACCACGTTTTTCCCAGGGATCGTGGTGCTCGGGCTCGGGATGGGCATCACCGTCGCGCCGCTCACCACCGCGGTCATGGGCTCCGTCGATCGCTCTCACGCCGGCGTCGCATCCGGCGTGAACAACGCGGTGTCGCGCGCGGCCGGTCTGCTCGCGATCGCCGTTCTCGGTGTGGTGCTACAGAGCCGCTTCGATCACGTGCTCGATGCGAGGCTCGCGCCGCTGCAGCTTCCTGCATCGGTCGCTGCGCGGGTCGCGGCCGAGCGCTCGAAGCTCGGCGCTGCGCAGCTCGACGATCTCGAGGCTCCGCTGCGCGACGTGCTGCACGACGCGTTCGCGCAGGCCTTCGTTGCCGGCTTCCGCACCGTGATGATCGCGTGCGCCGCCATCGCCGCCCTCGGCGGTGTCGCGGCGCTCGTGATGGTCGGGATGACACGAGCGCGCGAACACCCGCCCCATGACCGAGGCCAGGCGAGCGCACCCGATCGACGCGCGCGTCACTCTCCGGCGCGGCGCTGATAGACGTGCGGGATCGGGTAACGCGCGATCGACTCGATGCCCGCGGCGTCGTGCGCACGGACCTCGATCACGATGTCGGGAGGCATCGCCGCGAAGTGTCGCTGGCAGGCGATGAGCACCTCGCCCGAATCACGATCGAACGGCGCGTGCGGCTCGACGAGCAGAACGGCGCCGGTGCTCTCGACGCTGACGCGCACCTCGACGCGCTCGGCGCGCGACAGATCGAAGCGCAGGCGATGGATCAGGAAATCGGTGGCGGCCTCGAACACGACCGAACGTCGATCGTCGGGATGGACGACGTTGTCGCGCATCGGTCGACCGGTTGCGCGGAGCGATTCGAGACGTGCGTGGTCGATGACAGGCGGGATCAGCGCGCGCACGGCCTCGGTCACGGCCGACACGCGTGCCGATTCCGCGGTGCACGTCGGGCATCCCATGAGGTGCTCGTCGAGGCGATCGAGATCGGAGCCGTCGAGCTCGCCGGCCCAGTACGCGACGAGCTCGTCCCATGCGATGGGCGTCGCGCAGGTGCCGCTCGCGGCGGTCATCGGGCCGACTCCTTCGCGTCGAGGCACTTTCGCAGCTGGGCGACCGCGCGATGGCGGAGGACGCGCACGTTGCCCGGCGTCGTCTCCACC
>JAXDMI010000380.1:0-5551 GCA_034666145.1 Myxococcales bacterium
GCTGGCCAGAGCTCGGAGACTCGAGGCTGTGACCGACCGTATCGTGGGGGTGGCGACGCGGGCGGCGCAGAGTCCATGCGGGACGCTGTCCGGGGTCCTCGAGGTGCGACGCGACGCGGCGTACGCCTTCGTCGAGAGCGATCACACGTGCGTTCACATTGCTGTCGACACTTCGCGTCTCGCGCTGAGGGGTAGCGATCGCACGAACGCCTCAGCTCGAGGAGACGCGCTATTGGCTCCGAGCAAGTGCCTATGCGGCCGCGCATGGGCAATCCTCGGCAAGCCGATTGATTGGATGCTGCTGACGAGCGCGCTCCGATCGACACGGCTACACCGGCAAGTCGTCCGGCGGACCTCCTGGCTCGATCACGAGAAGGCGAGGCCTCGAACGCGTGCACTCTGGCGTCGAAGCCGTGCTCACCATGCGCGACTCGAAACAATGAGCCCCTTGCTCCGCCGCGGGACCGTCCCAGCGTGAGGGCTCAGCGATCTCGAACCACCGCTCGGGGTGGTGCTCAGTCGAGCGCGCGCGTCGGCGGCCCCGACGCGCGCGAATCGTCGACTGACGCCCCGCGCGTCCCGCCGCTCGCATCTCGAGCTCTCTCGTTCACGCGCCACGCGCATCGACTATCGCCCAATCAAAATCGGCGCCGCGGTCATTCGGCTGCGACCACGGTCCCTCGCCTGCCACCGCGGCCCTGTCCGCATGCCCCACCGCAGCCGCGCATCGACCGCCTTTCCTCCCCTCGCAGCGCTCATCCCCGCCGCCGCGGCGACAACTACGCACTGGGAAAGAAATACTTACTCCACAGCGCCAACACCCTGCCTCCTCGCATCCACTCGCCGCTTCTCCACACGCCGTCCACATGGGTGTTCGCGAGATTCCCACAGCCTTGCCCCAGGCGCGGGGTTGCACGCTCGGCCCGCGCCTCGTATCTCGCGTCGCCATGGAGCAGACCAACGTCGATCGCGCCCTCGCCGCACTCGAAGAGCAGCACGCCGACGATCCCGAGCGGGTCGAGGTCCTGCGGCGCACTCGCCGCTTCAAGTCGAGCTGGCTGCAGCTCGGTGAGGCGCTCAGCGAAGTGAAGCGCGGCAACACCTGGGAGAAGTGGGGATACGAGACCTTCGAGGCCTACGCCAAGGCCGAGCTGAAGCTCCGCATGGACACCGTCGAGAAGCTCACGGGCTCGTTCATGTTCCTGCACAAGCGCGCGCCCGAGGTCCTTCGCCGCGATCCCATCGAGAGCCACCTCCCCAGCTACCAGGCCATCGACTTCCTCCGTCGCGCCGAGGAGCGCAACGACAAGAGCATCAGCGAAGGCGGCGATCACACCGTCTCCGAAGAGACCATGAGCGAGGTCCGCAAGAAGGTCCTCGACGAAGGCGTCCCCATGGCGACCGTCGCGCGCCTCTACAAGGACTCGCTCTTCCCCATCAGCGCGTCCGACAAGAAGACCAAGGACAAGAAGGACATCAAGTCCGCCGCGACCAAGCTGAAGGAGCTTCTCGCCGAGACCAACGCCGTCCCGCGACGCCTTGCATCCACCGTAGGCGACGCCCTCGAGGAGCTCCTCACCGAGCTCGCGGCGGACAAGAAGGCCGCGTAGCCGCCCCGCCCTACCATCGAGGCCTGTCCCTAGGACCGCCTGTCCCTAGTACGCTGCGAGGATGCGAAGGCGTCTCTCGCTCCACTCGCTCCGTCCACTTCGTTCGCTCCATGCGCTGGCTCTCCTCGCCGCGGCCGTCGCCCTTCCCTCGTGCAGATCGCTCGCGGCCGATGACGGCGGCAAGGCGGTAGGCGCAGGCATCCGCGCTCCCATCACCGCCGACGGCCGCATCGGCGCTCCGGATGCCGCGGTCACCGCCGAGCCCGCGCCGCCTCCCGCGCCCGAGGCACCGCTCGCGTGGGGAACGCGTCCGCCGAAGGACGGCGTCCTCTTCCCCGTCGTCGACGGCATGTGCATCCACGGCGAGATCTTCGCGCTCGATGACGGCGCGCTCTTCGCCTACGGAAGCGCGCACGGCGCGTACTCGCGCGGCGGTGCCACCACCACGGTGCACCTCACCGATGACGGCCTCGAGCCGCAACCGAACGTCGGTTTCGGCGCCAGCTTCGACTTCGCCGGCCTCAGCGCGCTGGGCGGTCACTACCCCGATCACCTCTGGGCCATCATCGACGTCTCGAGCCGCATGGTGCAGGCGTCCGAGCTGAGGGTCGGCACCGCGAAGGCCGAGGAGTGGAAGACCGCCGTCGACAGCGGCACCAAGTTCGGCGATGCCGGGAACGCCGCGGTCATCGGTGCGCCGCTTCGCGACTTCGGACGGCCGCTCGTGTTGGCCGACGGCTCGACGCTCGTCCCCGAGTCCATCGTCGTGCGCGACAAGACCGGCGCGGAGAACGTGACGTTCGGCTTCCGCTTGCTCTCCGCGGACGGAGTGCTCGTCGCAAAGCCCAAGGTGCCAGGCGCCGATCTCGCGCAGATCGCCATGGGCGCCCGCGCCGGCATCTCGACCGACGGCATCATCACGCTCGGCAACGGTGAGGTGCTCGGCGCCCGCAAGAACAACAACACCACGAAGCTCGTTCGCTGGTCACCGGCGCGAGCCGTCGACGATCTTCCGCTGAAGACCGCGACGAACAACGTCGTCACACTCAAAGGTGGCAAAACCAGGGCTTTCGTGCAGGTCGACGGCGCGCTGTTCGCGTACGACGGGACCACCCTCGAGCCCGCGAAGGTCACGCCGAAGCTCGCGAGCGGCTTCGCATGGACGGTCGCTGCCGACGACACGCTCTACGTGGCGCTCCCCAGCAAGACGCTGCTCGTCGAGACTGCGACGGGCACGATCACCGAAGAGCCCATGCCCGCGTTCGGCAAGCTGCAGGCGACCGGCTCCGGCGCGAAGAGCGTCGTCTGGCTCGTGTCGGATCACGATCGCCAGCTGCACCGCCGCGCTGCGCGCACCTCGGGGACCTGGGAGCCCGTCGCCTTGCCCGCGCCGCCGTTCGGCAACGCGCTCCGCGGTCTCGTCGCCATCGAGTCGATCCAAGCGGTGGGCGCCGACGACGTGTTCGTGAACACGCGTCGCCTCGAGAAGGGGTGGGGCTGGACGCAGCCCGAGCCGTACCGCGCCATCTACCGCACGAAGCGCCCGAAGCAGGTGCTGCGTTGCCAGGACGTGCGCGGCGAAGGCACCGGACGCGGCGTCTACGCGTGGCCGCCCGCCGCCGACGACGGGTGCACCACGCCGTTCGTGGTGGTCATGCGCGAGGAGACGAAGGAGCCGGCGAAGACGTATCCGGGCCTCGCGTCGAAGCTCCGCGGCAAGACCGAATACGGCGACACGCTCGCCTTCGTCAGCTTCGAGGGACGCGGCGGTCACAATCTCGGTATACCGATGACCGATACCGATAAAGCCCGCAAGCTCGCTACGTATCTATCCAAATCATTGGATATCCGCGCCGACGTCGTCTGCGGCCGCCCCGAAGCGACGCGCCAGCTCGATTACGACGTCGCCAAGGGCACGCTCGCCCCCGCGGCGTCGGTCCCTGCGGTCACTGCGTCGCCAGCTCGATCACCGTGATCGAGTAGGGCGGCAGCTTGCTCTTCAGCGAGCTGCCTTCGAGCTTCACGTCGCCGGCGACGAACCCCTGTTCTCCGCCGGTATAAACGTAGGATTTGACGGCGCCGGGGCCGATGCAGCCCTTCAGCTCGATGCTCGCGTCGTGCGGGCGATCGGCGCTGAAGTTGAGCGCGACGAGCACCCACTTCTTGCCGGTATCGTCGCGCGACGCATAGAGCGACGTACCGCTCGGCGAGCTCGATGGGACGATCTGCTCGAGGAAGTGACCGCCGTTGTCGTCGTAATTACGATATGCGCGGAATGCCCAGTACGCGGGCTTCCCCTTCTTGGGATATGTCCAGTAGAACGCGTGGCTCACGCCGTTGATGGCGAATCGTCCCAGCGCCTCGGCCAGCGCGACGCCGCCGGCGACATGATGCTCGGCGCCGAAGTTGTACTCGCCGATCTGAAAGCCGCGACCGGGGTAGTTCTCCGCAATGAGGTCCTTCATGCGCGGGATGAGGTAGACCGCTTCCTTGATCCACGACTCGTCGGCGTACTCGCGGTCCCAGAGCGAGCGCGTGGTGCGAAAGCGCACGTCGTTGGTCTTGCGGTCGGTCTCTCCGCCGCCGTCGCCGCCCTGACCGTCGGGGCCCTGGACGTTGTCCGCCTGCGGATAGATGTGCACGTCGAGGACGTCGAGGATGCGGACGCCCGTCTTCTTCTCGTGCTCGGCGAGCTTCTGCAGGTACCACGCGATCAGCGGCACGTCGCCGTGCGCCTTGCGATCGGGCTTCGCGCGCATGCCCTCGTCGTGATCCTTCGTGCTGTAGAAGTACTCCCACCATCCGTACGACGTGGGGCCGGCGATGACGGCATCGGGATCGGCCTTGCGAATGGCGGTTCCGAACGCGATCGTCTTCTCGAGGAGCTCGTCGTAGGTGAGCGGCGTGGGGTGCACGTCACGATGCGTCGTCGACCAGAGCCCCGGCTCGTTGTCGAGGATCCACTCGAAGACGAGCTTCTTTCCGATCTTCTTCTCGTAGGCGCGCACGCGCTTGACGAAGTCAGCGACGTCGTCGGGCGTGACGGCGACGCTGGTGCGCGTCTGCGGACCCGGCGGGATGAGCGTCTTGCCGTCGGGCTTCTTCCCGTTGCCGAAATCGGGGTGATAGGGATCGGTCTTCTCCTGCGGGCCGAAGACCGAGACGGGGAACGACCCGCTGCTCGTGTCCTTCGCGACCCAGCCCATGATCGGGACGGTGATGGCCGCGAGGCCGCCCTTCTCCGCGACCTTGCCGAGGAAGACCTCGTGCGAGTCGATCTTGATGTTCTCCCAGAACCAGCTGAACGTCGTGTTCCACGCCGAGAGCTTGTGGTTGTAGCGGGTCGTGGTGTTGCCGCCCCAGCGGTGCGCGGTCGCGCCGAGGTCCTTGTCGTTGTCGGCGAACGCGACGCCGAAGATGGTCGGGCTCACCTGTTGACCGGCGCTCTTGCACTCGACGGCCATCGGCGTCGTCGCGCCGGAGATCTTGCCGCCGCTCGGCGTGGGCCCCGCCACCTTGCTCGCCATCGCTTCGGTGAAGACGGCCTGCGCCTTCACGGGACCGCCGTCGGCCATCACCATGATCGAGGCGACGCCGGCCGCGCTGTCGGCCACGGGCGTCGTGGTGTCCTTCTTCGAGCAACGCTCGCAGCCGACGCCACCGCCACCGAGGACGGCCGTCGCGAGAACGAGGAATGGGGCAAGGGCGCGCAGCTTCGACATCGTTGTCCCGTCTTGTTCGCCCACACGGCACGGCTCGTCAAGGAAGCTCTCCCCGTGGCGATCTGCCGCGCTGTTTTCCATCGACTCCTTGCGAAAACCAGGCAAAAGACGGCTCATGCTGAGCATCGACCTCACGGGCAAGCGCGCATTCGTCGCCGGTGTCGCAGACGACGGGGGCTTCGGATTCGCGATCGCCAAATCGCTCGCCGAGGCCGGCGC
>JAXDMI010000381.1:0-7519 GCA_034666145.1 Myxococcales bacterium
ACGTCGTCGGCCGCGTCTTTGCAGGGCAGGAACGAGTCGGGCGGGGAAGAAAGCCTTGGGCGTGGCGTATCAACTGCCCGGGCGGATGATGACCTTCTTTGCTTTGCTTCCGGACGCGGGCACGCGCCTCTCGACGCTCGCCATCGAGCTCCCGCGGTCCATCACGCCGGCCGTCGCGGGGCTGACCGTCGGACTGTTCGTCGGCATCGTCGGCGTGATCGCCGTCATGCTCTTCGTAGGTCGCGGGAACCGCCGCCCGAACCGCCGCTCACCGATGGCCGCAGACGAGGTGGTGTTCATCCCACCGTACGGCACCATCCAGCGCGATACGCCGCTGCCGCCGCGCGCCTTCGTGAACGGTAACCCCGGCTCGAGCGGCAAGCTGCCGGTCTCGGGCTCCGTATCGGGTTCCGTCTCTGGGCCCGTCGCGCGTGCGTACGCCTACGCGTATGCGAACGCGCCGAACGCGCACCACGCTCCGACCGCGCACGAGCCGGTGCCGGGCTACGGCTTCCGCCCTTCGAGCGCGCTCTCGGCACGCGTGCTCGCGAAGATGGGTCGCGACTACGACGAGATGGACGGCGAGATGCCGTTGTCGATCCCTCGCGACCTGCCGCCGTCGATCCCGGTCGAGCTGCCGTCGTCGATCGACGTCGACATGACGGACGACGACGACGCCCCTGCGACGAGCCCGTCCGGTGCGTCGGTGCTCGTCGCGCCGGTGGTCATGGTCTCCGCCGACAAGTCGGCCGCCGACAAGTCCGCGCCGCATCCGCTCGGGATCATCAAGTCCACGTCGCCGGCCATGCGCCCCGCGTCGATCGCCGATCTCTCGTTCGACGACGGCCCGACCGAGATTGGCGAGACGTACTTCGACGAACCTCCGCAGCCGCACCGCCGCAGCGACCCCCCGAAGATCCGTCCCATCTCGCCCGCAGCTCCGCGCTTCCCCGAGGCGACGCCGCGCATGCCGCACGCCGAGACCAAGAACGACCGCCAACACCCTTGACGCACCGCGTACGCGGCGCATCTTGTCTGACGACGTGTGCCCCCGCTGCCGACAGAACGCGCCCATCGTTTATCGCGGCGTGAATGCGTTCTGCACCGCGTGCGGCGCGCCGCGTAGCCCTCTGACGAGCGGGTCCGTGAACCTTGCAGGTCAGCCGTCGAAGGTCGGCGGGCAGGTGGCGCGTGTCTTCGGTTGGATCGTGCTCGTGTTCGGTACGCTCCTCGCGGCCGGTACGCTCGCGATGTGCGGAGGGATGGTCGGCATGACCGCTGCCGCGCCGTGGATCCTCTCGGTTCCCATCGCGCTCACCACCTGGATCCTCAGCTACTTCCTCCTCAAGGGCGGCAAGCAGCTCCAGCAGTCGGGCGCTGACACCCAGAAGGCGACGCGCTCGCAGGCGGTCTTCGCCCTCGCCAACACGCGCGGCGGCATGGTCACGCCGAACGATCTCGCGCACGCCATCAGCGTCACGCCGAAAGAAGCCGACGACATCCTCACCGCGATGGCGAAGGAAGACTCCGACCACGTCAGCATCGAGGTCGACGACAACGGCAACATCTACTACCGCTTCGCTGCCGCGCACTGGACTGCCATCGCATCGAACCCCGCGAACTGGGAGCGGCCGCGCCAAGGGCAGATGGCTCCGAACGCAGCGGCCGGTGCGCAGGTTACGCACCAGCGCGTCGCGCCGCCGCCGGCACGTGTCGCCGACAACGCTGGGCAGAACGTGCGCGTCGAGCCGCGCGATCCGATCGAGGATGACCTCGCCTCGGAGCCGGATGCAGCGCAGCGACACGCGCGCTGAAGGATGACGGCACGGGTGAGCGGTTGAGAGGGGCGGGGCTGGTCGCTTGCGTGGGGATTGGTCTCGCGCTGGCGGGGGCGAGTTGGGTTGCGTGTAGTTTGCAGGCTTCGACGAGGGCGGGGGCCGGGGCGAGTGCGGGCGCGGGAGCGAGCGCGAGTGCGGGAGCGGGCGCGAGCGCGAGTGCGAGTGCGGGAGCGAGTGCGGGACCGGGAGCGGACGCGGGGGTGAGCGAGCCTGTCGCGGCGGCGCCGACGTTCGACGAGATCCTGGCGGTTTTGTTCGCCGAGAGGAGCAGCAGCGCGGCGATTCTCGCGGCATGTCCGTCGACGTTGCCCGCGGATGCGCGCGTGCGGTGTCTCTACGACGAGAGGTACAAGGGGGACGCGAAGGCGGCGGGGATCGCGCACGAGCTCTATGTGAAGTGGCGCATCATCGCCGGCGTCGAGATCGCGCACACCATGGACGGTGGGTATCGCGGGATGATCCGCATCGAGCCCGCCGTGCCGGTCGGTGAGAACCGCCACCACCTCGAGTGGGTCGCTGCCGCCATTCGCGACTTCGACACGTTCTTCGGTGAGCTGGAGAAGTATCGCGGCGGAGCTGGGCGGTCCGTTCTCTACACGCTGTCGGCGCCGTCGCCGAAGCCGTATCGCTTCGAGCCCATCACGTTGCGCTTCATGAAGTCGGTCGGCGCGCGCACGCCCGCCGCCTACGCGCACGACTGGGAGGTTGCCTACAACTTCAACGGGACGCTGAACATCGCTGCTGACTCGGTGCGCGAGACGATGTTCCACGAGATCTTCCACCTCAACGACGCCGCGCACGGCAACTGGTCGCCGCAAGCGCTCGGTGAGGTCTTCGACTTCGTCGCGAAGAAATGCGGCACGAACAGCGCGTGCCTCGCGCCGTACACGCCGAACGAGACGATGGTGCGCGGCGGCACCTACTACTCGTTCGTGCCCGGCAACGGCGTCGCGGAGTACGCCGCGGAGCTCGCGCTCCGGTACTACCGCGAGCAGCGCGCCGCGCTCCGCAGCCTCCCCAAGGTGAAGCCCTTCAAGTGCGGCCCACCCGAGAACGGAAAGGCCTGGGCGCTGATGCGAGACGAGCTCTTCGCGGGCGTCGACGCCGTTCCCGCGTGTCCCTGACTCGAGCGACGAAGGGCGACGCGACGCTCACTCGTCCAGGCGATCGACCTTGCGCAGCGCCGGAAAGAGCAGCGCCCACAGCACCACCACCACGCACGTGCCGATGCCGCCCACGAGCACGGCCACCTCGGGCCCGAGCCATTCGGCCGTCACGCCGGACTCGAACTCGCCGAGCTCGTTCGACGCGCCGATGAACACCAGGTTGACCGCGCCGACGCGACCGCGCATCTCGTCGGGGGTGCGCGTCTGGATCAGCGTCGAGCGCACCACCACGCTGATCATGTCGGAAGCGCCGAGGATCAGCAGCGCGACGAGCGAGACCGCGAAGCTCTTCGACAAGCCGAAGACGATGGTCGCGAGCCCGAACAGCAGCACGCACGCGAGCATGATCACGCCGGCGTGCCTCCGCAGCGGGAAGGTCGCGAGGAGGAACGCCACCGTCGCCGCGCCCAGGGCGGGCGCGCTGCGCAGGATGCCGAGGCCCCAAGGTCCGATGTGCAGCAGGTCGCGCGCGAAGATCGGCAGCAGCGCGACGGCGCCGCCGAGCAGCACCGCGAACAGATCGAGCGAGATCGCGCCGAGGATGGGTCGGTTCGACCAGACGTAACGAACGCCGGCGACGAGCGTGCTCCACGTCGCCGGCTCGCGCTTCTTCACCTCGGTCGAGACCGGCGGCTGTCCGATGGCGAGGACCGACAGGAAGGCGAGGAACGCCATCACCGTGCAGGCGACGTAGACGACGCCCGCGCGTCCCGTCGCGGCGTAGAGCGCGCCGCCCAGCGAAGGCCCGGCGATCATCGCGAGCTGCCACGACGACGACCCCAGCGCGACGGCGCGCTCCAGATCCTTGCGCTCGACGAGGTTCGGCATGAGTGCCTGCCCCGCAGGTCCGCTGAACGCGCGGATCACTCCGAGCATGCCGAGCACCACGTAGATGGGGAGGAGGCCGCGCTGTCCTCGCAGCGCCATCACCGCGAGGATCGCCGCGCACGTCGTGACCCCGAGATGGCAAACGAGGAGGATCCTCCGGCGATCGCGGCGATCCGCGACGTGCCCTCCCGGAAGCGCGAGGAGGAACCCCGGCAGGAACAGCGCGAGGCCCGAGAAGCCGAGCGCGAGCGCGCGCCCGGTGATCTCGTAGATCTGCCAGCCCACCGCCACCGAGAGCATCTGCGTCGCCACGATGAGCGACACGCGCGACAGGAGATAGAGCGCATAGCGCCGGTTGGCGAGCAGCGCGCGGACGCCGCCTTCGGGATTGCTCTTGCTGCCCTCGGTGCTGTCCATCACAGGTCGATCTGCGTTCCGATCTCGATGACTTGATTGGGCGGCAATTTGAAGTGCGCGGTCGCGGGGCGCGAGTTGCGCGTCAAGAAGGCGAAGAGCGTCTCCTCGATCTCGCCCATCTGCCCGCCGGGACCGGCCAGCATCGTCTCGCGACCCAGGAAATACGTGACGTCGTGGATGTCGGCGTCGAGGCCGGCGCCCTTTGCCTCTTTGAGGAGCGCGGGGACGTCGGGCGTCTCCATGAAGCCGTAGTTGCCGACGACGCGGCTGAGCCCGCCGCCGAGGTCCTCGATTTGCGTGCGCTTGCCTGGCGAGACGAACGGGATGCGCGCGGTGACGATGGTGAGCAGGATGAGCTTCTCGTGCAGCACCCGAAGCCGCTCGACGTGGTGCACGACGACCGGCGGGACGCCGCTGGCGATCGACGACATGACCACCCCGGTCCCGTGGATGCGGTACTGGAGGTGCTCGCGCCCGCTCACGCGATTTGTCGGCGGCCGACCGACGCCGTACTCGGCGAGGAACTCGTCGACCGGCTTCGTTCGCTCGGCGAGCGCGTCGGAGAGCATCCGCCGCCCGCGCCGCCACACCACCATGATCGTGAAGAACGTCGCACCGATGATCACCGGCACGTAGCCGCCGCTCATGAACTTCGTCGCGTTGGCGACGAGGAACGGGATGTCGAACGAAAGGAAGAAGAGGAGCAGCGGCAACGCCTTCCACAGCGGCCACTTCCACGTCTGGTGCGTCACCACGAAGAACACGATCGACGTGATGGCCATCGTCCCGGTCACGGCGATGCCGTACGCCGCGGCGAGCTTGCTCGACTCCTGCGCCCACACGACGAGCGCGAGACACGCGATGGCGAGCATCCAGTTGATCTCGGGGACGTAGATCTGACCCTCCGCCGTGCCCGACGTGTGCTTGATGGTGACGCGCGGGAAGAACCCGAGCTGCACGGCCTGGTTGGTCAGCGAGAACGCGCCACTGATGAGCGCCTGCGAAGCGATGATGGTGGCGGCGGTGGCCAGCGCGACGAGCGCATACGTGGCGGGTCCGCGCGGGACCATCGCGTAGAACGGATTCGAGGCCGCCGACGGATCGAGGAGCACGATCGCGCCCATGCCGAAGTACGCGAGGAGCAGCGACGGGAACACGAGCGCGAGCCACGCGATGCGGATCGGCTTCCGGCCGAAGTGACCCATGTCGGCATAGAGCGCTTCGCCGCCGGTGATGGTGAGGACCACGCCGCCGAGGACGGTGATGCCGCGGAGCTTGTGATGAGCGAAGAATTCGTACGCGTGGAACGGATTGAGCGCGGCGATGACGTGGACGTTCCGCGTGAGGTGATACGCGCCGAGCGCTCCGATGGTGACGAACCACAGCACCATGATCGGGCCGAAAAACGTCCCGATCATGTCGGTGCCGCGGCTCTGGATGGCGAAGAGGGCAAGCAGGAGCACGCACGTGATGGGCACCACGAATTGCTTGAGCGCGGTCGCCTCCGCGCCCAGGCCTTCGACCGCGGACAGGACGCTGATGGCCGGCGTGATCATGCCGTCGCCGTAGAGCAGCGCAGCGCCGGCGATGACGAGCAGCGCGACGAAGCCGATCGAGCGACCTCGCCCGCGCATGCGCTCGGGAGTGAGCGCGAGGAGCGCGAGAATGCCGCCCTCGCCGTCGTTGTCGGCGCGCATCACGAAGACGAGGTACTTCACGGTCACGACGAGCGTGAGCGACCACACGATGAGCGAGAGCACGCCGAGCACGTTCCCCGCCGTCGCCGGCATGGGATGCTCGCCGGTGATGCACTCCTTGAAGGCGTAGAGGGGGCTCGTTCCGATGTCGCCGAACACGATGCCGACCGCGCCGAGGACCAGAGCGCGGAAGGAACCGGTGGGGTGGCCGTGACCCGCGTGCTCGGACGTCGCCGCCGCCCGGGCCTTCCGGAGGCTCCGCGGCCCGGAGCGCGTTTCCTCGCTATTTCCGGAGGTCATCGCGGGCACTGTAACGCGGCCAGCGGTCGAGATGTGTCCGTATCCTGACGGTTCCGTGACGAAGCCCCGAGTAGGGTAACTGTATGAAGAAGCGCGATTTCGGCTGGCTCGTGAGCCTTCCGTTCTACGCCGTGCACGTTGCCGCGGTCGTCGGCGTGGCGCTCGTCGGGTTCTCCTGGAAGGGAGTCGCTCTCGCGCTCGCGCTCTACTACGTGCGGATGTTCGGGGTCACGGGCGGCTACCACCGCTATTTCTCTCATCGAACCTATCGCACGAGCCGTGTGTTCCAGCTCGTCCTCGCCGTTCTCGCGCAAACGAGCGTCCAGAAGGGCGCGCTCTGGTGGGCCGCGCATCATCGCGATCACCACAAGTATTCGGACACGCCGAAGGACCCGCACTCGTACCGCGACTACGGCTTCTGGTACTCGCACGTCGGCTGGATCCTGTCGACCGAGACCGAAGACACCGACTACTCGCGCATCTCCGATCTCGCGCGTTACCCCGAGCTCCGCTGGCTCAACAACTGGCACCTCGTTCCGCCGGTGGCGCTCGCGGTGGGCCTCTGGCTCGTCGGCGGCTGGCCTGCGCTCGTGTGGGGCTTCTTCGTCTCGACCACGCTCCTCTGGCACGGCACGTTCACGATCAACTCGCTCTCGCACATCTGGGGCAAGCGCCGTTACCAGACGACCGACGACAGCAAGAACAACCCCGTGCTCGCCATCGTCACGATGGGCGAGGGCTGGCACAACAACCACCACTACTACCCGCGCTCGGTGCGTCAGGGCTTCCGGTGGTGGCAGATCGACATGACGTACTACGTGCTCCGCGCGCTCGCGGCCGTGGGGCTCGTCTGGGATCTCCACGTGCCGTCGCAGAAGGTCATCGACGGCGACGTCGAGGTGAAGCCGAAGCGCGCGGCGCGCGCGCTCGTCGCCGAGGACGCATCGCAGGTTCCCGTCGCCGTCGTCGAGGTCCCCGCGCTCTCCGAAGCCGCCGCGGAATAGCCCGTAAATTAGCGCTCGCGCGTCATTCGCGTTCTTCGGCGCGATCGTTGGCGCGGTCGACGAGCGTCAGCGCGACCAGCGCGCACACCGCGAAGCCGAGTGCGTTTCCGCCGCCGTGCAGATCGATCATCGTCTGCACGGAGAGCGGGCCGCTGAACGTCGAGCTGCGTCCCGCCGATGACGTGAGCGCGAACGTCGCGGCGAGGCCCATCGTGCCGAGCAGCGCGAGGCCCGCGAGCGCGAAGAGCGCAGCGGCGATCGTGGACCGC
>JAXDMI010000382.1:0-3767 GCA_034666145.1 Myxococcales bacterium
CGCACGACGAAGGACCAAACGGTGCGCACGAAGTACCCGACGCGCCCGCTCGTCCTCCGCGAGTCCGGCGCCACCATCCTCGCCTTCCCTCCCGACCCGGGGTCCTTTCCCGACCCGGGGTCGTTTCATGACCCTGGGTCGGGGGCGATCACCGTCGTTTATCTGCACGGGGTTCATGGGCTGCCCGCGAACGGGTGTCCTTGGCTGCGGAGTGGCGCGAGCGAGGTCGGATGGCTCGTCTGTCCCGAGGCGAACGAGCGGCTGGCGAACGGGACGTTCTCGTGGGGCGGGACCATCGCCGCGCAGCACGACGTCGTCGCGCGCGCCGAGCGCGCCGCGCAATCGCAGGGCGCAGATCCGGCAGCCGCGAACGTGCTCGTCGGATTCTCGCAGGGCGCTTACGTCGCGCTCGATCTCGTGCACGCGCACCTCGGTCGCTATCGCGGGCTCGTGCTCATCGGCGCGGACGTGACGCCCTCGCGCGCGATGCTCCACGACGGCGGCGTCTCGCACATCGTGCTTGCCGCCGGCGACCTCGACGCCGCCTCGTCGCCGATGAAGCTCGCCGCCGAACGCCTTCGCCGCGACGGCATGGACGTTCGCTTCGTGAGCCTCGGTCGCATCGGTCATTCCTACGAAACCCCCGAGAAAGACGCGCTCCGCGATGCGATCGTCTGGGCCGGCACCCCGTCTTGACGCTCGCGTGCGGCGGATGGACAAAGCCGCATGCGCGCGATCGCTCTGCCTCTCCTCCTCCTCGTCGTCGCCCCCTCCTGCGCGTCCGCTCCGGCCCGCGCCCCCGCCCCCGATCCCGCGCCCGCACCACCACCGGCACCCGCACCCGCACCCGCGTCGTCGCCCGCGCCGGCATCCACGTCCGCCGCCCCCGCTGCGGCCGCGTCGCTGACGGACGCCGATCGCGTCGAGGACGCCAAGGCCGCGAACGACTTCACGACGCGCCTCTACGCGAAGGTCCGTCGCGCGCCCGGCAACGTCATGATCTCGGGCACGAGCGTCCGGCAAGCGCTCGGCATCGTCACGCTCGGCGCGGCGAAGGACACCGAGCGAGAAATGGCGACCGCCCTCGCCTTCCCGACGGAGCGCGCCCGCCGTAGCGCCCTCGCGATCGCCGAGACCCTCGCCTGGGAAGAGGCGCGCGGCAGCGCGGAGCTCAAGCTCGCGAACCGCATCTGGATCGAGCAGTCCTTCACGGTGAAGCCGGACTTCACAGCCGCCGCGAATGCCGCGTTCGGCGCCGGCGTCGCGTCCGTCGACTTCGCGCACGCGTCCGACGCCGCGCGTCGCACCATCAACACCTGGGCGTCCGACGCGACGGCGCACAAGATCGACAACCTGCTCGCCGAGGGGGCCGTCGATCCGCGCACGCGTCTCGTGATCGCGAATGCCCTTTATTTCAAGGCTCGCTGGTCGTCGACGTTCCCCGCCAACGCGACCAAGACCGAGCCGTTCACGGGCTTCGCAGCGTCCACCGCAAGCGGCAGCGCCGGCAGCGCCGCCAGCGCCGCCAGCGGCGGCAACGGCGCCAAGACCGACGTCCCGATGATGCACGAGACCTCCATGCATCGCTTCGCGCGCACCGCGTCCGCGCGCGTCCTCGAGATGCGCTACGACGGCTCGCAGCTCTCGATGCTCCTGGTGTTGCCCGACGATCCCGCGCCGGCCGCTCTCGCCAAGCTCGAGGAGAGCCTCAGTGGCGACACCTTCGCATCGTGGACGAGCGCGCTCCAATCGACGCGCGTCAACGTGAGCCTGCCGCGCTTCAAGTTCGAGGCCGGCGGACCGCTCGAGCCCGCGCTCCAGGAGCTCGGCATGCGCACCGCCTTCGGGGCCAAGGCCGACTTCAGCGGTATCGCGGAGCCCGCCAATGGCGAACGCTTGCAGATTACACGCGTCGTGCAACGCACGTACGTCTCGGTCGACGAGAACGGAACGGAAGCAGCAGCGGCCACCGGCGCCGGCATGAGCGTCACCGCCGCCGTCCTTGGTCCCATCGCCGACTTCAAGGCCGATCACCCCTTCCTCTTCTTCGTGTACGACGCTTCACGCGGTCGTATCCTCTTCGCGGGTCGCGTCACCGCCCCTCGTTCCTGATCGAAGCCCCCCGTTCCTGATCCCCGTAGGAGACCCATGGACAGCACCGCCGCTCGCCTCGGACGCCGCACGTTCGTCGCGACCTCTCTCGCCACCGGCTTCGCGCTCGCGGTTCGCCCCGTCGGCGCGCAGACGATCACCACCGACGCGACCGGCCTCGTCGCGGGCGAGATCAAGATCGGCGACATGCCCGCGTACCGCGCGATGCCCGAAGGCAACGGGAAGCTCCCGCTGATGCTGGTGGTGCCCGAGATCTTCGGCGTGCACGAGCACATCAAGGACGTGACCCGCCGCTTCGCGAAGGCGGGCTACATGGCCATCGCGCCGGACGTGTTCGCACGCCAGGGCGACCCTACGAAGATGGCGGACATCGGCGAGATCGTCAGCAAGGTGATCAGCAAGACCCCCGACGAGCAGGTCATGAAGGACCTCGACGCCACCGTCGACTACGCGAAGAAGAGCGGGAAGCTCGACGGCGATCGCGTCGGCATCACCGGCTTCTGCTGGGGCGGCCGCATCGTTTGGCTGTATTCTGCACACAATGGCCCGGGCGGCGCCCCGAAGGCCGGTGCCGCGTGGTACGGCCAGATCTCCAACGCGACGAACGCGCTGCAGACGAAGACCGCGCTCGATCAGGGAGCGAAGGCCCATGCGCCGGTCATCGGCTTCTACGGCGGCCGCGACACGCACATCCCGCAGGGACAGATCGAGCTGATGAGGAAGGAGCTCGCCGCGAATCCGAAGAAGCTCGCGAGCGAGATCATCGTCTACCCGGACGCGGAGCACGGCTTCAACGCCGACTACCGCCCGTCCTACAACAAGGCCGACGCCACCGACGCGTGGCAGAAGCTGCTCGCGTTCATGAAGAAGAGCGGCGTCTGAAACGACGCGCGGGAGCGCGCGGCACGACGCGGTGAGAAGTCGTGAGAAGCGAGGAGGCTCAGGCCTCCTCGGCCGCCTCTTCCTTCGCTTCCTTCTTGGCGACCGCCTTGGCCGCGGGCTTCGCGTCCTTGTCGGCCTTCGCGTCCTTGGCGTCGTCGTCGTCGACGTCGCCCGCCTCCTTCAAGCCTTGCTTGAAGTTCTTGATGCCCTGACCGAGGCCCTTACCGATGTCCGCGATGCGTCCGGCTCCGAAGAGGAGCAGGGCAATCAGCGCGATGACGATGAGCTCGGGTGCTCCGATGCTCCCCATGGTGGCCTCCTGGCGGCGAGATTGAGCGAGATGGTGAATCGCTACGAAACGACGCGGCGAAACGAAACCGTCCTCATTTCGTACCAGTACGCCGTGCCACCGGCAAGAGCGCGGCGAGCGCCGCCGCCGCGGCGACCGCGACCACGGCCGCGATCGGTACGAGCAGGAACGCGAACAGCCAGGCCCGCGAGGCCACTTCCGGGATGCGCAGCTCGAGGCCCCGCAGCGCTCCGAGCGCCGCCAGCGGACCCGCGGCGCCAATCGCCACCGCGGCGACGGTGCCCACGCGGCGACGGCGCAGCTCGAGGAGCGCGAACACGGCCGCGCTTGCCGCAGCGAGGCCGGATGCGGTCACCACCAGCGCGCGGAGCCACGGCGGGAGCGCGGAGGCGTGAGCGAACGGCGCGAGCCCGCGGAGGGTCAGCGTCCCGACGTGGACGCGAAACGTGAGGGCAGCCTCATC
>JAXDMI010000383.1:0-10887 GCA_034666145.1 Myxococcales bacterium
AACGTCTCGAATCCCGTCTGGCCCGGCCGGAACGGGGTCGTCTTGCAGGTGGCATCGGCCGTGTCGACGGCGAAGAGGCGGCCGTCGGTGTACTCGACCCACGCAGTGCCGTGACGATCGATCGCCATCGAGAACGTGCCGGCCGTGGTCGGGCACGCCACCTGTCCCACGCGCTCGAACTTCAGTGTCTCGGGATAGAAGCGATAAAGCGCCTTGTCGGTGGCGAGGACGTAGATCTGCTTCGTCGTCTCCGCGCACTCCACGTCGTCGGGGATCGGCGACGTCATCGGGTTGAACGCCCCGGCCTCGTCGTCGGGAGCGGCGTCCGGCGGCAACAGACCCGCATCGAGGTCGACGGGCGCCGTGCCGTTGGCGGTCGCGCAGTGGAGCAGCGGGATGACGCCGACGGCGGCGAGCCCGACGAGCCCCCACGCTGCGAGGCGCGCGCTCAAAACGTCCCCGCTGCCGGGGCGCAAGGCTTGGTGAGGCACTGCCCGAGCACGCACGGCTGACCCTGCGATGCGTCGCACTTCGTCGAGCAGGTCCCGCAGTTGTTCGGGTCGTTGTTGACGTTGGCCTCGCAGCCGTCGTCGAGGCGCCGGTTGCAGTTCGCGAAGCCCGCGTAACAGACGTAGCTGCAACGGCCCTTCGTGCACTGCGGGCTGCCGTTGGCCGTGTCGTCCTGGGCGCCGGGGCATCCGTTCCCGCACGAGCCGCAGTTGTCGGGGTCGACGTTCACGTCGACGCAGCGGTTGTCGCAACGCACCGTGCCGGCCGGGCACATGCATGTACCATCCATGCAATTCTGGCCGGGGTCGCACTTGTGACCGCAGCCGCCGCAATTGAGCGGGTCGGTGTGCTCGTCGATCTCGCAGCCGTTGGCGCAGAGATCGAAGTCACAATCGCCGAAGAGCTGCGTGCAGGAGATGTGGCAACCGCCGCCCGAGCAAGACCACTCGGTGCTGGGCGGCTGGTCCTTCGGCCCGCAGATCCACTCGGGACTGTCGCTCTTGGGCGGGACGCACTTCGTATCGCACGATCCGCAGTTGAGATCGTCGGAGTCGAGGTTCTTGCACGCGTTACCGCACTGCGCGAACCCGCTCGGACAACCGCAAGCGCCCTTCCAGCAAATGTCGCCGGTCTTGCAGACGTTGCCGCAGCCACCGCAGTTCAGCGGATCGTCGCCGGTGAGGACCTCGCAGCCGTCGGCGACGTTGTGGTTGCAGTCGGCGGCGAGCTCATCGCACGCGA
The DNA here is from genome assembly GCA_034666145.1 of Myxococcales bacterium. GTDB lineage: Bacteria > Myxococcota_A > Polyangia > Polyangiales > Polyangiaceae > Labilithrix. The sequence continues at coordinate 1,252 of JAXDMI010000383.1, forward strand.
TCGCGCACTTTCCGCCCAAGCACACGGCGGTCGCGTGATGCGCCGCGCCCTGGCTCGGACAAGTGTTGTCGCACGCTCCGCAGTTGTCGACGTCGCGGCTCGTGTCCGTCTTGCACATCAGGCCGCCCGTGCAGCTCGCCCAAGGCGCCGGGCAATCGGTCGAGACGCACACCGCGAGCGGCGACGGGTTCTTCGTGCCCGCCGCCACGAACGAAGGATCGGAGGACGGGATGTCCGAGGTGACGGACCGCGCGCACGACGCCTGCAGCGTCAGCGTGACGGCGGCCGTGGCGAGGAGCGTGGCGGCGCGCGCGGTGCGGGAGAGGGCGCTCATGAGGAGGGGAGGGGCACGGGTTGGAGGAGCCGGACGCGCGGACTGCAAGAGGTGCGCCGCTGCCGTTCTGCCCGATGTTCGCTTGATTTGGCATGTCCACGGACGGCCCGCTAGGGGGCTAACGGCGCGCCGGACGGCCGACGTCTTTCGCACGCCGGACCCGGAACGACTTTACGATGTAAAATTGCGTGCTACGGGCTTGGGAATGAGGTCCTCGACGGCGCGTTTGTCTCGCTTCACCGCTCTCGGCTTTCTCGCAACACTTGCGACGGTCGCGAGCTCTGGGCTCGCGTGCTCGTCGACGAAGGCGACACCTCCGGCTGCCGCGGCGAGCGCCCCCGATGATTCGGAGAACGGTCCCGAGGATGCAGGCGCGCTCCCGGCATGGCTCTCGAACGCGAAGGTGGTGGTCTCCGGACCCGACGACACGTCACTCGACTGTCGCACGGTGATCTGCCGGCACAACGAGAACACCGACCTCGTCACGTGGAACGGCGCCATCTGGTTCATCCACCGCACGGCGGTGAGTCAAGTGCTCGGTCCCAACAGCGCGCTCCACATCTACAAGTCGACCGACGACGGCGTGACCTTCACCGAGACTGCGCGCATCGATGCGCCGGTCGACCGTGACATCCGCGATCCGCACTTCTACGTCGTGGCCGATCGCCTCCACGTGAAGGCGCTCGCGCGGCTACCGGTGCTGTCCGAGCGCGACTCCAACGTCGACACCCTCGCGATGGAGATGCACTCCGACGACGGCGTCACCTGGTCGGATCTTATGGCGGTCGGTCCCAAGGGTCAGAGCTTCTGGCGGATCAAGGAGCACGCAGGCACGTACTTCAGCGCCGCGTACGAGGACGGCGACAAGGCGGTCACGCTCTTCTCGTCGACCGACGGGCTCGCATGGACGAAGGGCGCGCTCGTGTACGGGACGAGCGCCGACACGCCGCTCGAGACCGAGCTCGTGTTCATGCCTTCCGGGAAGCTCCTCGCGCTCGTGCGCATGGACGGCTCGGAGAACGAGCTCCTCGGCGACCAAGGACGCCTGCGCACGAAGATCTGCTGGGCCGACGCTCCATACACGACGTTCGATTGCCCCGACGAGATCAGCGGACAACGGCTCGACGGTCCGGTGGCCTTCTTCGTCGGCGAACGCCTCTTCGTGATCGCGCGCAAGCATCTCCAGGGCATGGGGAAGAAGCGCACGAGCCTCTTCGAGCTCGGCGGAAAGCTCGAGGGGGGACCGCTCACGATCAAGGAGTGGGGCGAGCTCCCGAGCGCCGGCGACACGTCGTACGCGGGCGTCGCGATGCGCAGCGACGGCAAGGCGCTCGTGACCTGGTACTCCGGCCGCCTCGCGAAGGACCAGATCTGGCTGCTCGGGATGATCGAAGCGACCAACGTGTGGCAGGGCGTGATCGACTTCTCGAAGCTCTAGCTACGAGGCGGCGTGCCAGAGCTCGAAGAGATCGGCCGGAAGCTGTGCCTCGATGTGGCGCGCTTCGCCGTCGGAGATCTGCGAGCGGAGGAACGAGAACACCCTGCGAGCGATGGAATCTGCCTGCTCGTAGCTCACCCGTGCGCGCGCGGCGACGCGCTCGAGGAACTGGATGCGGTCCATCGCCGGCAAGCCGTTGAGCGGTACGAACGCCAGGATCTCGTCCAGCCTCGAGGGAAGCTGAGCCTCGAGATGGACGACCTCGCGGATGGGAATCCGCTCTTCGAGCGTCGCGATCACGGCGACCGCGTAACGCTCGGCCTCCGAGAGCGAGTAGCCGCTCGACGCTGCGAGGTTGCGAATGAACCTCGCGAACGTGGTGCCGGCGCGCGAGGCATGACGGGCCGCTCGTGCTTCCGGAGCTCCCCGCGAGATGTGCACCTCGCGGCCAGGATCGTGGGTGTGGCTCTGCGGTCTCATGGCGCTGCCTCCACCGCGAGATAGATGCATCCTGCATACCCACGCAAGCGCGACCTCAGCTGTCGCGACGACGCTTCGCGTTTGCGAGGTCCTTGCGGAGCTCTTCTGCGTTGCGGCGTGGTCCGTAGCCGGGCGTTCCGGGCTGGATGCGCCAGCTCTCGGCGAGCGGTCCCGCGTCGACCGTGTCGAAGCCGAACGTGTCGAGCATCTTCGTGACCGTGGCCTTCGCGTTCGCATCGTCACCCGAGATGGAGAGCGCGCGGCGGTTCGCCGAGCCCGCCGGTTGTCCGTGCGTCGTGAGCTCGGCGGCGTAGATGTGATTGAAGCCCTTCACCACCTTCGACTTCGGAAGGTGGGCCTGCAGGAGCTCCGAGCTCGTCTTCGACTCGTCGTCGAGCTGCGGGATCTGGCCGTCGCGCTGCGGGTAATAGTTGTTGGTGTCGATGACGACCTTCGAGGCGAGCGGCTCGACAGGTACCGCCCCGATGTTCTTGAGCGGAATCGTCACGACGACGACGTCGCCGGCCTTCGCCGCTTCGAGCGGCGTCGCTGCGCGGGCTCTGGGGCCGAGCTCCTTCACGAGATCGCCGAGCGTCTCGGGTCCGCGTGAGTTGCTGATCACCACGTCGTACCCGTTCGCTACCGCGAGGCGCGCGACCTGGCTGCCGATGTGTCCTGCTCCGATGAGTCCGAGGGTCGTCATGCGACGAAGCTAGTGCAACCGCGCGGTCCTGACGATGCGGCGGGCGACCCCACGATCGCGTGGCTTCACGTGGCTCGAGGCGGCGTCACGACACGCCTCGCGCCACGACGATCGCACGGGCAGAGAGGCTCATCGACGGGCTCCTCGTCTCGATTCATTCTCGCAGACGGCGATCTCATGTACGCATCCCTCGGAAGCTTCATTCACCGCCGTCCGTGGTTGACGCTCCTCGCATCGGCGGTCTTCCTCGTCGCGTCGCTCATCGTCCTCATGCGTGGTGGGCGACTCGCGGGCGCGGGGATCTCCGGCATCGAAGCGGATCGCGCGCAGGCGGTGGTCGATGCCATCGCGGGACGGACCGAGGAGACCACGGTCGCCGTCGTGTTCGAGTCGGCGGATCTCAGTCCTACCGACGTCGAGTTCACGGCCGCGATGCAACGGGCTCTCGCGCCGCTTCGTCATGACCCGCACGTCGCTTCGGTCACGACGCCGGACGAGGCGCCCCCGCCGATGCAGGAGCGGCTTCGCAACGCCGACGCGCGGACGGCGCTCGCGTTCGTCACGATGGCGGGTCGGCTCGAGGACGGTCTCGCGGCGTGGCCCGGCCTCCGAAAGCAGCTCACCAGCGATCGTCTGTCGATCACGTGCACGGGCAAGATCCCGTTCCTCGCCGACCTCGCGGCGGTGCTCGAGCACGATCTCGTTCGGGCGGAGCTCATCTCGATCCCGCTCGCGCTCCTGGTGCTCTTGCTCGTGTTCCGCACGGTGACGGCGGCGGCGCTGCCCGTGGGCGTCGGTGGCCTCGCGGTGGTGGGCGGCATCGCGGCGGTGCTCGCGCTCTCGCACGTCGTGGAGGTCTCGCAGTACACGCTCAACATCTGCTCGCTGATCGGCTTCGGCGTCGCCATCGACTACTCGCTCTTCATCGTGAGCCGCTATCGCGAGGAGTTGGCGCACGGAGCGACCTATCGCGCTGCGCTCGTGCGCGCGCTCGATACCGCGGGGCGCGCCGTTACGTTCTCTGGTCTCGCCGTTGCCACCGGGCTGATGGGCCTCCTCTTCTTCCGCGGCTCGTACCTCGCGGTCATGGGTATCGGCGGCGCGATCGTCGTCGCGCTCGCGGTTCTCTTCGCGCTCACGTTGCTGCCCGCGCTGCTCGCCATCCTCGGACCCCGCATCGATCGCGGAAAGCTGCCCGGTGTCTCCACCGTGCGAAAACCAGGGAAATTCTGGCACGGCGTCGCGGTCCGCGTGATGCGCAGGCCGGTCACCGTTCTCGTCCCGACGCTGCTCTTCCTCCTGACGCTCGCGTACCCGGCACTGCACATGCGCGTCGCGGCGTCGGATGCGCGCATGTTGCCGCCCGGCACCGAGGCGCGTCGCGGTTACGAGACGCTCGGGCGCATCTTCCCCGATCTCGCGGCCACGCGCGTCGTCGTCGCGGTGAGGTTTCCGGGGGGCGCCGTGCTCACGCCTGCCCGGGTCGACGCGCTCTGGGACCTATCGCATCGCATCGCCAAGCTACCGCACGTCATCCGCGTCGAGAGCATCGTCGATCCCAAAGGGGAGGCTCCCGAAGACGACGCCGTCGCGAAGGTGGAGCTCCGGGACACGCTGACGAACCCGACCGACCTCGCGCGTCCGATCGTCGAACAGGGCGCGAAGCTGATCGTGAAGGACCCCACCACCGTCCTCTACGTCGTCTCCGATGCGGCGCCGGCGACGGAGGCAGCCGACGAGCTGGTGCGAGCGATACGTTCGGAGCGCGTAGTGGCCGACGGGGTCATCGAGGTCGGCGGTCAGGCGGCGTACGACGTCGACGCCACGAGCTACCTGATCTCCCGGGCTCCGTACGCGTTCGCGTTCGTCGTCGCGGCGACGTTCGTGGTCGTGCTCGTGCTGCTGCGCTCGGTGCTGCTCGCGTGCAAGGCGGTGCTGATGAACGCGCTCTCCATCAGCGCATCGTTCGGTGCGCTCGTGTGGATCTTCCAGGACGCGCATCTCTTCGTGAAGGAGGGAATGCCGCTCGATCCCAGCCTGCCGGTGCTCCTGTTCTGCATCTCGTTCGGTCTTTCCATGGACTACGAGGTGCTCATGCTGGTTCGTATGAAGGAGATCTACGACCAGACCCACGACAACGAGGAGGCGGTCGCGGTCGGTCTCGAGCGTACCGCCGGGCTCATCACGAGCGCCGCCGCGGTCATGATCAGCGTGTTCGTCGCCTTCGCCTTGGCGCGTGTGGTGGTGCTCCAGGCCACGGGCATCGGCATGGCGCTCGCCATCGCGCTCGACGCGACCCTCGTGCGGGCGTTGCTGGTTCCCGCGACGATGCGCCTCCTCGGTCACCTGAATTGGTGGGCGCCGTCATGGATGCGTCCCGCCCGGTCGCGCCCCGAGCACCCTCCGCAGCCGGCCGAGTGATGGACCTCGTCACCGGAGCGACCGGGTTCATCGGGAGCCATCTCGCGGAGCGCCTGCTCCGCGAGCGACACGCCGTGCGCGTCCTCTGTCGCGAGGGCAGCGAGAGGAAGCTGCCGCTGGCCGTCAGGAAGAGGGCGCAGATCGCGCACGGCGACCTGCGCGATCCGACGTCGCTGCGTGCCGCCGTCGCCGGGGTTGCGCGAGTCTTCCACTGCGCCGGTCACGTGCTCGACTGGGGCGAGGAGGCGGACTTCGTCGACCTCAACGTGCGCGGTACGCGCTGGCTTCTGGAGGCCGCGAGGGACGCCCGCGTCAGGCGTGTGGTCCACTTCAGCTCCATCGCCGTGTTCGGGACGCCGTTGCCGGCGCGATTCGACGACGACTCTCCATTCGGGACGAGCCGCGATCCCTACTCGCGCACGAAGGTCGAGGCGGAGCGCGTGGCGCGCGCGTTCTCCGAGGACGGTCTTGCGATCACGATCCTGCGACCGGCGGTCGTCTACGGCCGGCGCGGTAGGTGGCTCGAGGAGCCGCTCGCGATGATCACCGAAGGCAGACTGTTCCTCCTCGGTGGCGGCGCGGGCACGTGTCATCCCTGCTACATCGAGAACCTGCTGGACGCGACGCTCCTCGTTGCTTACGAGCCACGGGCCGTCGGCGAGGCCTTCATCGTGGCCGATGACGATCCTTTGTCTTTTCAGGCCTATTTCGATGGGATCGCCGGGCTCGCAGGCCGGCCGCCGGTGCGTCGCTCCATCCCGGTCGCGGCCGCTCGCGTGCTCGCGTCGGCGCTCGAGCTCGCGGCGCGCGCGACGCGCTCCGAGACCCGACCGCTCCTCACGCACACCGCCGTCGACATGGTGACGACGAAGAGCGAGCTGTCGATGCAGAAGATCAAGGACCGGCTCGGCTTCCAGCCGCGCTACACCTTCGCCGATGCCCTCCGCGAGCTGCGAGCGCTGCGACAGCTGACCGTCAGCCTCGCTCCGCCTCCGCCGTGATGAGCGCGTTCGCCTGCGCCGCTTTCGACGCCGGCGGCAGGACGTAGAGGCGTCGCGGATCGATCTTCTTCACGTCGCGGACGACCGGCGGCAGCTTCATCGCGTAGTCCACGGCCCGTGCGTGGTCCGCGAGCTGGCGCTTCGGGTCGTAGACGGAGTTGAACTTCCATAGCATCCGCACGAAGTTGGTCTGCCCCTTGAGCAGGAGCTTCGCGGAGAGCATCGCGGTCGACTTGAGCGCCGAGAATCCGAGGTGCTTCCGGTTCAGCACCTGCTGCGTCTTCACCAGCTCCTCGTAGAACCGGGCCAGCGGCAGCTTCGTCGGCAATACCGCATGCTGGATGTCGAAGAGTCGATAATCGCGAGTCGTGAGCTCGCGGGCATTGGTGAGGAACGACTCGGTCCCCGGATAAGGGGTATTCACCGTGAGATTGACGATCTCCGGCACCGATAGTGCCCAATCGCGAATCACCTGGAATCGCCCTTCGTCCCAGTCGGGGTCGGCGATGATGTTCACCGCCACCGTGATGCCGAGCGACCTCGCGCACTCGAGCGCCTCGAAGTTCTTGCTCAGCGACACGCGCTTGCGAAATGACTTCAGGCCTTCGGCATCGATCGCCTCGAGCCCGAGGAACATGTACTCGAGACCGAGCTTCTTCCAGCGCAGAAAGAGCTCCTTGTTGCGCAGGAGCACGTCGCCTCGCGTCTCGAGGTAATAGCGCTTCTTGATCCCTCGGCGCTCGATGGCGTCGGCGATGGCGTTACCGTGCTCGGCCTGGATGAACGCGACGTCGTCGACGATGAAGACGCCCGACTCCTTGATGCTCGCGAGATCGGCCGCGCAGACCTCGGGAGCGATCTTGCGATAGCTCCGGCCGTAGAACGTCCATGCGCTGCAGAACGAGCAATCCCACGGGCAGCCACGCGAGAACTCGATCGACGCCGCCGGGTCCAGAACCCCTATGAAATAGCGCTTTCGATTGCGCAGTAGATCGCGCGCGGGGCGCAGATCGTCCAGCGAGTGAATGGGCTTCGGCGGCGGCCCGTCGCCGTCCAATGTGCTCACGCCGTGGAGGCGATGGAGTCCCTTCGGGTCGTCTCGCCACGCTTCGAGGACACGCAGCGCCGCCTCCTCGCCTTCGCCGCGTACCACGCAATCGATCGCGCCTGCGGCGTGCTCGAGGAGCTCACGCGCGGTGAACGACGCGCTGTGCCCGCCGACGCAGGTGAGGGCGCCGGGAGCTCGCTCCTTGGTGAGCCGGCACAGCTCGATCACCTCCGGGACGTTCGCGAGGTAGTTCATCCCGATGAGCACTGCGTCGGGACGGAAGTCGCGCAGGAGACGCAAGAAGTCGTTACGGCTCGACGCCTGCAGATCGAGGAGCCGCACGTCGTGACCGGCGCGCCGCAGCGACGCTGCGATCAGCTCGACACCCAGTGGCTCGAGACGCAGGAAGATCTCGTTGTACATCAGGCCACTGGGATGAACGCATAGCGTCTTCATGTTAACGCGTAGTAAGCACTCACCGAGAGAAGTCGAACGCTACTTTCATGGACTCGGAAGCGCCTTTCGATCGCGCGGTGAGGAATGCGTCCTTGTATTGGTTTAGCGCGAACCGATGAGTCAGCACGAATGCGGGATCGATGCGGCCGGTCGCCACGAGATCCAGAACGTGCTCTATCGCGTGCGCGCGACGACCTTCGAAGTCTTCGGTTCCGTAGCCGCTCGAGCCGAGGACCTGCAGCTCCTTGAAGTACAGCGGCGTCCACTCGAAGCGTGCCGGCCTCGAGACGCCTACCAGCACCAGCGTGCCTCGCGGGCGCAGGATCCTCACCGCGGCCTCGAGCGAGCGTGCGGACCCCACTGTGTCGAATACGCGATGTACGCCGCCACGCAGCCACGGCAGGGCGAAGCGCGGACGCAGCACCGGCGCATCCACCGCACGGGCGACGTCCTCCACCAGTGCCGCTCCCTGCGACGCGAACGTCACGTTCGCGCCGAGACGCGACGCGAGCTCGCGCGCGTGAGCACGAGGATCGACCGCGATCACCTTGCTCCTCGGATGCAGTTGCGCGAGGAGGTGGACGAGTACGACGCCGAGGCTGCCGCAGCCGATCACGACCACCGTCTCGCCGGGGCGCGGCGGCGATCGCAGCATCGCGTGGAAGGCCACCGCGACGGGATCGGCGAGCACCGCGCGCTCGAACGACACCGCTTCGGGTACGGGAAAGCAGCCCGTTTCGTGCACGGGAACGTGCGACGCGAAGCCGCCCGAGACGTCGCGGCACGTGCCCGCGTGCATGCCCGCGGAGAACGTGCCCTGCGTGAAGCTCGCGCACAGCGAGGTCTGTCCGCGCCGGCACGCCTCGCACTCGGGCAAGCCTCGCACGACGCAGCTCAGCCAGGGTGAGCACGCCACGCGATCGCCGCGCCGCACTCGGCGGACGTCGTGGCCGACGTCGACGACCACGCCGACATGCTCGTGTCCGAGCACGTGCGGGAACGAGATCATCGCAGGGAGGGGATTGTCGAGGGCGGCGTCCATGAAGACCTGCTTCACGTCGCTTCCGCACACCCCGCACATCTCGGTCGCGACGATCACCCAGCGGTCGCCGAGGAGGCGCGCATCGGGAACGTCGCGCAGTCGCAGCGGTCCGAGGGCGCTCAGATAGCCGCGACTGTGGAGCGAGCCGAGCGCGCGAGCGGCCGCGAGTCGCGTGATGTCGAACTCGAATACGAGGGCCTTCAATGTGCTTCGACCATAAGTCGGTCGCACGTCGCTGGTAGTGGCGTCGGTAGTGGGGACTCTCGCATTCTTGTTTGGCGCCCTGCGCGCCATGCCGCGATCGCCCGACGAGTACGCCGCAGAGCACGTGCGGCCCGGTGAACTCGTGCGGATCAAGACCGACACAGCGTCCGATATCGCCCTGCTCACGCACTCTCGCCACGAGCTCCTCGAGGCCTACGCCGGCTCGAGGCTGCGCGACGCTCTGGCCGGGGGCGCGGCATCTTCTTCCAGGTGGGCGTAGCCGTCACCGCGGGCACGGCCGAGGACGTGCATTTCGGAGGAGGCGTCTGTCGTGACGTCGCACTGCGCATCGTTTGCGCGCCCGTGATCTTCGCGTGCCGGTTCATCGCGACCTCGGGCTCTCGTTCTACTTCGACCGCCTCGTTCATTTCCGAGCGCACCATGAGAGCTCTCCTCCGCATCGCCCTCGCCGTCCTCGTTACCGCTGCGGTGCTGCTCGGCACTGCCGG
>JAXDMI010000384.1:0-3581 GCA_034666145.1 Myxococcales bacterium
AGCGCTCCGTCGGTCTTGTTGTTCGGGTCGATCGTCGCGCCGCCCACCGGCATGACCTTGAGCACCGCGTCGGGCGGGTTCGGGCTCTCGATGGTGACGATGACGTCCGCGTCGGCGAACGAGTGCACGAGATCCGGCGAGACGTACGGCTCGCTGCGCGTTCCGCCCGCCGCCGTGTCGATGCGAATCACCTTGCTGTCGCTGCGAAAGATGATGGCGCCCGGGATGATGTGCACGTCGGTGGCGTTGGTGTCCGTCGCGCTGATCGCGGTCGCGGCCGGCACGGTCGCGGGACACGCGACGGCGGCGGGGCCGGTCGCGGCGCTCGGGGTGGAGCCGCCCGCCGGAGTGCCGGCAGCGGGCGCGTTCGCCGGATTGGAGGAGAGCTTGAGGCCACCACTGTCATCGCCGCTGCAGGCAACGAGAGCGACGGAACCGGCGAGGAGCAGACCGAGGTAAACGCGCATGCTTCCCTCACGTGCACTCCACGTGCCTGGCCGGTCGTCGGATCCACACCCCAGAAATTCCGTATTCACGCGATTCTTCCGACATCACCGGAGCGTCTCATGCACCAGGTCTGGATCCGGTCCGTTTCGGCGGAAGTGTGTGCCTGCGCAAAGAACGCCACTTTTACGAGGTCGCGAGCATGGTCCGCACGGCTCGCGCCGGTACGTCGGTGATCCCCACCTCGCGGAAGGCACCGGCGCGCGCCAGTGACTCGCTCGCGTACTTCGACGTGGAGAGGACGACGCAGTCGAACGGCGCCCGGCCCAGCACCTCGGCGGCCTCGTCGTGGAACGCGCGGCAGATGATGCGCGTCCGCTTGTTGAGATCCCGGATGCGATCCACACGCACGAGGTTCTTGCCGAGGTCGTCGTCGCAGACGATGACCATGTCGGACTCGACGACGCCGGCGGCGGTGAGCTTCGCGACGTCGTCGGTGACCTCGACGAAGCTGTACGGGATGCGCTTCTCGGCGAGAGCCTCGGCGACGCGCTCGCCGACGTTGTTCTTGCCGAGAACGACGACGGCTCGGGCGCGCGCCTTGAGCGCCTGACCCTGGATGAACGCCGCGGCGAGGCGCGACGTGGACACGGCGCGCGCGCGGTACGTCTTGGCGAGCACCGCGCCGACGTCGTCGTCGGAGCAGCGGATGACGAGCTCGCACGTCGCGTTCATCTCTCGGACGAGGCGGCTCGCGACGGCGGCGGTCTCGAGGTCGTCGGTGGCGATCACCACCACCTTCGCGCGGCGGACCGCCGCGTCCTCGAGGACGGCGCGCTCCTGGCCGCTGCCGATGACGAGCGGGCGCTCCTCGCCGACGAGCGCGGAGACGAGCGCCGCGTTCTCCTCCACCACCACGACGGCGCGGCCGGCATCGGTCACGAGGTCGGCCACGCGGCGACCGAGGTTGGTCCAGCCGATGACCACGACGTGATCGCTCGAGCGCTGCGCGAGCGCGCGGCAGGTCTCCTCGGGCCGATACTTGCGCGTCACGTTCGTCACCACGAGCGACGCGATCACGCCGAAGACCACCACCTCGGTGAACGACTGGTAGATCGACGGCCACCCGCCGGAGGCCTTGGACACGCACACGGCGACGAGCGCGGCCGCGGAGCGGCTCATGCCGAACGAGCGGACGAAGACCCCGTAGTTCACGAGGAGCCACGCCGCGATGAAGAGAAGCGCACCCCGGTTCTGACGGAGCGCGAGGCCCAGACGGACCCAGTAGCGATTCACCTTCGATGTCATGCTTCATGGATGCGAGCGTGCCAGCTCAGGCGGTAGGCCCTCGCCTCCGGCTTGGCCCGCTTGCTCCTCGTCCGTCACCGGTCCGTCACGGAGCACCCGAGGCCGAGAAACGGCACGGCGCATGCCGTGGTGGTGGTTCGCTCGACGTTCCGCGACAATGACGCGGCGATGCGTCCCCGCGAGATTTTCTTCACCCCGAACGGGCATCCGCGCCTGCTCCTACCGGCAGTCGTGGTGGTGGTGCTCACGTTCGTGATCGGGTGGGTCTCGCTGCGCGCGGTCCAGGGCACGCTCCCCGAGGACGAACGCGCGGCGACGCTCTCGCGCACCGGGAAATTCGCGCTCGCCGAGCAGCTCTACGTGCGTCTCTTGCGCGAGAAGCCCACCGTCACCAATGCCATCGCGCTCATCGAGAACCACGAGCGCGCGCGGATGACGAAGCGAGCGCGGCGCGGCCTCGGCAAGGATCCGCTCGAGTCGGACGGGCCCGAGCTCCCGGAGGACCCGCGCGACCCGCACGTCGACGAGGCGGTCATGAAGGACGCCGACCTCGACGAGCTCCTCGACAAGACGCTCGCGCCCGACGTGATCCTCGTCACGCGCTACTGGCGTGCCGTCGACAAGCAGGCGGTGCCCTCGGAGCTGCGCGAGAAGATCCTCGAGGGTGCGACGAAGGAGCCTCCCCTCCCCTGGTACAACCATGCGCTGGCGCGCGAGGCGATGCGCCAGCACGATCGCGACGAAGCCGCCAAGCGCTACGAGCTCGAAGGCCTCGCGTACCCGGAGCGCCACGAGGACGTCGATCGCGCGCTGCTCATCTGGATGGAGAACGACGCGTGGGATCACGTGCGGCTTCGCATGCAAGATACACGCGTTGCCAATGCCGCCGATCCCATGACGCGCTACCAGATCGCCGTGCACGAGCGCGACTGGAAGAGCGCCGCCAAGCAGCTCGCGAAGGGCTGGAAACCACGATTCACGGTGCCGAGCCTCGTGATGACCGCGGTGGCGGCGCTCGCGTGGGGGTTCTTCTGCGCGCGCCTCGGGCAGCTCGGTCACAAGCCGCTACGTCGTACGCTCTTCTATCTCACGGCGTTCGTGCTCGGCGTGCTGAGCGTCGTGCCCACCGTGTGTCTGATCGCGGTCGAAGAGGCGCAGCTCCGTCTCGTCGCCACGGGCGATGCCACACGCGACATCCTCTTCTTCGTCTTCGGCGTCGGCCTCCGCGAAGAGGCGTCGAAGCTGCTGCTCTTCACGCCGCTGCTCTTCGTCCTCCGGAAGTGGGGCGACAAGCTCGACGTGCTCGTATGCGGCGCGATGGTGGGCCTCGGCTTCGCGGCCGAAGAGAACCTCGGCTATCTCGCGAGCGGCGATCTCCACACGGGGCTCGGGCGATTCCTCACCGCCAACTTCCTGCACATGGCGATGACGGCGATCCTCGCCACCGCCCTCGACGACTTCATCCAAGACCGCGAGAAGAACGCGGCCGCCTTCTCGCGCACCACCGTGATGGTGGTGGTGATGCACGGCGCGTACGACTTTCTCCTCTCTCACGAGGAGTTCGGCGGCTCGTACTTCGCGATGGCGGTGTTCTTCCTGCTCGTGCGGATGTTCCTCTCCGCCGTCGATCATGCACGTCGGAAGGCGGACCGCGGGATCACGCTCTCGCAGGCGTTCGTGATGTCGGTCGCCGTGGTGACCGGCACGAGCGCCGTCTACGCCGTGGCCGCAGTCGGCCCAGCGCACGGCGCCATCGTGATGACCGAGGGCCTGCTAGGCGTAGCCATCCTGGTCTACGCCTTCGTCCGCACCCTCCACGAGCTCTAACC
>JAXDMI010000385.1:0-3793 GCA_034666145.1 Myxococcales bacterium
AGCAGGCGCTCGACGTCGGGATCGCCGCTGCGCTCGGCGAGCATCGGCGCGAGCGCCGGATGCGCCAGCGCGAACTCGCGACCGAGCTCGCGAAGGTACGCTAGCTCGTCCTCGTAGTAGCCCGCGAAGTCGCTCATCGCGCGCGGTTCGTCCGGACGATCATGTCACGCTCACGGTGCGCGCGGCGTCGATCAGCGTGTGGAACTTCACGGGAGCGCGGCGTCCTCCGTTGAGGATGTCTCCGGAGATCTCGAAGCGAATGTTCGCGTCCCGCCCGTCCGCGCCGCCAACGTGCTTGACGCTCACGTTGACGAGGCGGGGCTCGTAGGTCTTGATCGAGTGGCGGATGCTCTTGAGGACGTCCTCGATCGCGTCGGGGCACGAGTGAACGATGTCCGTGACACTGACGATTCCGTAGTCGGGGGCGGTCAGTGCCGTGCCGGCCCGTGTGAGGAACATCTCACGGAGGTGATCGAGGACGGCCACGCGGATCTCCTCGTCCGCGACGACACGTCGCGGCGCCGCGAGCGCGGGCTCGCGAATGCGACGGAGAAGAGAGTGACCTGCCACGATGCTTCGTTACGCCTCGTCGTGCCCGGAACGAGTCAGGACTTCTCGCTGCGGTTGTAGTGGGCGACCTTGTCCTTCCAGCTGAACGTCACGTCGCGGTACTGGAGCGCCATCGAGACGTTGGAGTAGATGCCCGACCACGAGTGGTTGAGGTTCTGGACCCACGCGTCGAGGAGCTTGAACTTGCGGACCTCGACCCAGGCCTTCTTGTTCGACTTGTCGACCTTCTGCTCGAGCTCGATGAGCTCGACCTCGCCGAGCGAGGTGCCGTGGTACTGGCGCTGCTGGAGCTCGGCGATCCACGGGCCGAACGGGATGCTGATGGTGATCGCCGACTGGTGGACCGCGCCGGTGCCGCTGTCGTGCTGCACGCTTGCGACCGCGGAGAACTCGAGCGAGTCGAGCTTGAGCCACTCCTTGTGGTCGTCCGCCTCGCAGTCACCTTTGATCTGCGTCTCCGAGTTCTTCATGAGAATGAGCCTGCCAGCCATGGTGTTCCTCGATCCTTTTCAAGTCTGATGGGGGGTGGGTCTTCGATGCCGCCGACGCGCGAGCGTCAGGCCTTCGTGATGTTGCGGAGCGTGAAGTCCGCGTGCTTCTTGTCGATGTCGAGGAGGATCTTCTCGAACTCCAGCGTGATGCTGATGGTGCGCGGGCCGTCCGCGGTGCTCCAGCCCTGGCTGACGCTGGTGAGGACCGCCTTCGAGAGCGTGAGCTTCTCGATGACGGTCGGCGCGCCCTTCGCGTCCTTGTCGACCGCCTGCGCGAGCTGCGTGACCGTGACGTCGCCGATGGTCGCAACCGAGTAGAGCGCCTGGAGCAGCTCCGCGGTCCACTTGCCGGCCAGGCACTCGATCGACACCGCGCCCTGCTCGACCGACGTGCGCTCACCCTTCGCGCCGCCACCGACGTTCGTGCGCTCCGCCGAGGCGCCGAAGCTGGCGCTCATCGCGAGCAGGTGTCCTTCGTAGCCGGGCACCTCGCTGTTGCCCTTGATGTCCTTGATGCCGACCATGATCCCATATTCAGCCATGTGACGCGTCTCCTTGCGTTCCAGCGTTCGGGGGGAAGTGGAGCATTCTTCATGCCCGCTTCGGAACGGTCAACAGCGAACGGCCTCGCGTCATCCGCTCGGGCGACGTGCGGGATCACGCGCTCGACGCGGGTCCGGTGATCGGTCGGTGTTCGCCGGCATTCGCGGGCGCTTTGCCCGGAGTCGCGCGCGGCTCGCGCGTTCGCGTGCGGCCTGTATCACCCCTGTATCGTGTATCACCTGTATCACCTGTATCGCCTGTATCAGCCGCGTTCGCCGAGAACTGGAGGCACGCGCTTCCGGTCCGTATGATCTCCGGTCGTGCGGCTGCCTACACAATGGCTACGGATCGTTCCGATCGTGCTCGCGACCGCGTGTGCGTCGGTCGAGGAGCGGCCGCGTACCGAGGATGACGCCCGGCAGCTCGCGCCGCTTCCGGCCTGTCTCGTCCAGTTACGCTCGGGAAAGCCCGCGGGCGGCGGCGAACGAGCCGCGCGCTCGCTCCGCGAAGAGCAGATCTGGCCTCTCGTCTTCCCGTCCTTCGACCCGAAGCGGGGCACGCTCGGCGAGGACACGCGCACCTGCACGGGGCGCGCTCCGCTGCGCGAGAAGGCGCTCGCCGGCGGCACGCCCGCAAAGCTCGAGGAAGGTGCCATTGCGCTGAGCGGCGGGAGCGATCGCCTCAAGGTGGCGTGGCTCCGTTCCGAGACGTATCCCGACGGGACCACCGGCGGAGCGCTCGCACTCCTGCGCACCGTCGACGGGACCGCGGAGGTCTACGCGGTCGGCGGGTATCGTGGTCGTCCGAAGACCACGTTCACCACCGAACGGATTGGTCCCGAGGTGGTCGTCGTCGCGCAGGACGACGGGTGCGCCGCGCGCAAGCCCGCGGCGGGCTGCGAGACGGTCGCCAGCGTCTTCAGGCCCCGTTTCGGGATCCTCGAGCGGGCCGCAGCGATCGCGCAGGAGCGTGTCGTCTACGCGACGGACGCGGAGCCCGGCGTGCGTGGTCGCGTCGAGTATCGCCTGGCGAGCTCGATCCAGTACGTCGATGGCGGGATCCGTGTCCTCGAGCAGGTGACGGTGCGTGACGAGCTCGGGCGCGAAGTGCGCAAAGCGGAGCTGGAGCGCCTGTACACGTTCGCGCCGGACGGCTCGATGGTGGTCGACGAGGACTCGCTCTGGTCCCACCTCGTCGTCGCCGCGAAATAGAGCCGCGAAATGAAGCGCGAATGAAGCGCGAATGAAAAGAGCGAGCCCGCAACTGCCGCTGCGAGCTCGCTCTGCCGATCGCCGATCGCGCTGAAATCAGCTCTTGTCGAGCTTGCCGACGAGGCTGAGCGTGAAGCTCGCGCCCATGTACTTGAAGTGCGGGCGCACCTTCATGTCCACCTTGTAGAAGCCCGCGTTACCGGGGACCTCGCTGACCGTGATCTGCGCCTGACGCAGCGGGCGAACGCCGCGCAGGTACGACGAGACGCCTTCCTGATCGACGACGTACTGGCCGATCCACGTGTTCAGCTCGCTCTCGAGCTCCGCGGCTTCCTTGTTCGTTCCGATCTGCTCGCGCTGGATCACCTTCAGGTAGTGCGCGATGCGGCACGCCACGAAGATGTACGGGAGCTGCGTGCCGAGGCGGTAGTTGAGCTCCGCGGTCTTGCCCTCCGCGGACTGCCCGAACGTCTTCGGGCGCTGCGCGCTGTTCGCGGAGAAGAACGCCGCGTTGTCCGAGTCCTTGCGGAATGTGAGGGCGATGAAGCCCTGCTCCGAGAGCTCGAACTCGCGGCGCTCCGACAGCATGACCTCGGTCGGCGTCTTCGTCTGGGTCTCGCCCATTGCCTGGTACTGGTGGAGCGGGAGGTTCTCGACCGTGCCGCCCGCCTGCGGGCCGATGATGTTCGGACACCAGCGGTACTTGGCGAAGCTGTCCGCGAGGCGAGTCGCCATTGCGTACGAGGCGTTGCCCCAGAGGTACTCGTCGTGCTTGTCGACGCAGTCCTCGGAGTAGTTGAAGCGCTTCACCGGAACGGTGCTCTCGCCGTACGGCAGGCGCAGCAGGAAGCGCGGCATGAGCAGGCCGACGTAGCGGGCGTCCTCCGTGTCGCGGAAGCTGTTCCACTTCGTGTACTGCGGGCCCTCGAAGAGGGAGCCGAGGTCCTTCAGGTTCGGAAGGTTCAGCATGTCCTTCTG
>JAXDMI010000386.1:0-4054 GCA_034666145.1 Myxococcales bacterium
ACTACAAGCTCATCGCCAAGGGCACCATCGAGGAGAAGATCCTCGAGCTCGGTGGCAAGAAGCGGGAGCTCGTCGGCGCGGTCCTCAGCGAGGACATCGGCGGCGCGAAGAAGCTCACGAAGACCGACCTCGAAGAGCTGTTCAAGTAACGAGCTGTGATCACCGCGCCGGGGATCTTACTTCGTCTTACTTGATGCCCGGGAGACTCAGGGGCCGGCGCGCTCCCGTGGTCCACCGTCGCCATGGGGAAGTCGCTCGCGGGGCTGGTCGCGGTGCTGTCGTTCGTGGCGCTCGTCGTCGCGTGCGGGTCGAGCGGTCGCGGATCGTACGACGACGGCACGACGCCCGGCGCGAGCAGCGGCGGGAGCGTCGGCGGCGGAGGGGCGCTCGTCCCGAAGGGCGCGCTCGCCATCGAGCCCGCCGACACCGAGATCGCGGTCGAGGACGGCAAGCCGCTTCCGAGCGTCGACTACCACGCGTTCCTCGTCCACGACGACGGCTCGCGCGAGGACGTGACCGCGAACGCGGTCTTCCGCATGGTCCAGAACGCAGGCCCCGTGCAGGCCACGTTCGCCGGGCCGAAGCTCACGGCATCGCCGAACGCGGTCGGCAAGGCGCGCGTGCACGCCGATCTCCAGACGATCTCCGGCGAAGCGACGCTGCGCATCCGCCTGAAGAAGGTCATCGTCGCCGGCGGCGCGCCGCCCGACGCAGCCACGAAGTTCGGCGGCGCCGTCGACCCGGCGCGCAAGCCGTCGATCGTCTACCCCTCGGACGGCGTGATGGTGCCGCCGAACATGAACGAGATCGAGTGGCACTTCCAGCCGGGCGCCGGCAACGACCTCTTCGATCTCGCCGTGAAGGGCACGCTCCTCGACCTCGATGTGTACTTTGCATGCAATGCGGTGGGCGGCGGCTGCGCGTACGCGCCCGATGCGCTCGCGTGGGGCATCCTCGCGTCGGCCGGTCGCGGCGACGATGCGCTGACCACGACGCTGCGCGGCACCAGCAAGGTGGGCGGCGCCGGAGTCGGCGCGAGCGCCTCGCAGACCATCGCGTTCGGCGAGGAGGACATCCTCGGCGGCATCTACTACTGGAACGCCGGAGCCGGCGCGACCATGCGCTACGAGTTCGGAGTCAGCGGCCAGAAGGCCGAGACGTTCATGAATGCGCCGAAGGCCGGCGCCGCTCAGTGCGTCGGCTGCCACGTGCTGTCGCGCGACGGCGAGCGCGTCTCGCTCGGCCTGGATATTCCCGCGCCCGCTGCGTACAAGGTGTTCGACGTCGCCAGCAAGACGATGGTCTTCGCGCAGGGCGGAGCGGCAGGCGGCGCGGGCGCGAACTTCTTCTCGTTCTCGCCGGACAAGAAGCAGATCATGGTGTCGAACGGCGTGACGCTGTCACTGCGTGACGCCGCCACCGGCGCCGCCGTCCAGGACATGGTCGGCGAAGGCGCGATGCCGGACTGGTCGCCCGACGGCAACAGCATCGTCTACGCGAAGTCGAACCAGAGCCCGCCATGCTTCGCCGGCCTGTGCGCATCGACGGGCGTGTCGGAGGCCTCGCTCTTCGTGCTGAAGAACGCGGGCGGTACGTGGGGCAACCCGGTCGGCCTCGTCGCAGCCGGCGGACAGAACGCGTTCTATCCGAGCTACTCGCCGGACGGCGCGTGGATCGGCTTCAACCGCGGCTCGGTCGGCACGAACGCGAAGGGCGAGACCAAGAGCTCGTACGACGCGCCCGACGCATCGCTCTGGGCGGTCTCGGCCGCGGGCGGCAGCCCCGTCGCGCTCGCACGTGCGGGGTCGACGCACGGCGACTCCTGGCCCAAGTGGATGGTCCAGACGCAGAATTACCGCGGCCGGAAGCTCATGTGGCTCACGTTCTCGACGCGCCGCGCGTACGGGCTCCGCCTCGCCGCCGATCAGAACGCGCAGATCTGGATGGCCGCGTTCGATCCCGATGCCGCCGCGCAGGGCAAGGACCCGTCGTTCGCCGCGTTCTGGCTTCCGTTCCAGGACATGTCGAGCGGCAATCACATCGCGCAGTGGGTCACGCGCGTCGTGCGTCAGGGCTGCGGCGATCGCTCTCAGTGCGAGGCGAGCGAAGACTGCATCGACACGGTCTGCCGTCCCGTCATCAAGTGACCGAGCAGCGCGACGGTGCACGGCAGCACCACCTCGCGCAGCACGGTGGCTCGGAGCTCGTCGGCGGGCTCGGTCGGCGCGACCGCATCCCCGCGATGCGTCAGCGACACGAGCTCGTTGGTGACCTCGTCCTTCGCCTCGTTCAGCGCGCGTGCCACCTCGAGGTCGCCGCTGCTCGAGCACCACGCGACGATGCGCCATGCGAGCTCGGCATGGCGCTCCTCGTCGTCGGCCATCTTCGCGAGGAGATCGCGGAGCACCGGATCACTCGCGCGACGTGAGCTCTCGGCGAGCGACGCCGAAGCCACCGACTCTCCCACGCACGCGTCGATGAACGTCGAGCGGGCAATCGCGGCGAGCGTGCGCGAGGCACCGGGCAGCGCCGAGAGGGCGGCGGGACCCACGGGCCTTCCGCCGTAGGCCGTCGCGAGGGCGAACGTGATCTTCGCGTGCTCGATCTCGTCGAGCGTCGCGCGCTGCGCTGACTCGAGCAGGTCGGGCGGCGCGCCGACCGAGAGCAGATCGAGCGTGAGCTGCGCGAACGACGCGATCGATGCGTGCTCGAACGCGGCTTCCTGCGTCCAGTGATCGGCCAGCGCGGCGCGCTCCGCGGGCGCGATGTCGGCGAGCGCGAGGTCGGCGATGGCCAGCACCCAGTCGGTGCGCTCGATGACGCGCGCGACCGACGGCGTACCGGTAGCATCGCGGAACGCGCGACCGCCGGGGCAGGGAATGACCCACGTGTAACAACACGCGTTCGCGGTCTTCGCGCGGGCAGCGGCGGTGTTCTCGGCGCTGAAGCGCACGAACCGACGCGGGCGGTACCCGGAGTCCTTCGCGTCGTCGGGATCGACGGGGACCGCCGCGCACTTCGCGTAGGGCGCGGGCGCCTTCTCGTTCGACGCGCCCTTGGTGGCCTCGGACACGCAGAAGTCGCCGCTCGGACAGCTGGGAAGGCGAGGGATGAGCGCGGCCGCATCGGGCGCCGTCGCATCCGGAGGAGGTTGATCGGCAGTCGCGAGCACGCTCGTGCTGGCGGACGGCGTCGCCATAGGCGTGACCGTGGCCGTCGCGGGCGTCGACGTCGACGTCGATCCGGTCCCACCGGGAGGCTGCGCGGGATCCTTGCATGCTGCAAGCATCAGCGACGGCACCACCGCGCCCATGGCCGAGAGGTAACGGAGGCGCGCGCTCGAGAGGCTCATGGCGGCCATCTTCGGCGAGCGCGAGGCCCGTGTCGAGCCGCTCGACATCTGCGCACGAGCTGGATGTCACGGCGGCGTGAGCAGATCCGATCGCGGCGGTCGCCACGGCGGGACCCACGTCGGACATCGCTCCACCGTTCGCGGGAGCACGGCCTCGGCGAACTCGACGTCCGGCGAGCGGTCGTAGCGCAGATCGCCGACGACGAACGCCCCGTCACCGCCCGTGACCGTCGCGAAGAACGGTGCGCGCGACCACCGCAGATACGCCGCGACGTCGCAGCGCTCCGCACGCTCACGCAGCTCGGAGAGCGGCATCTCGAGCTGGCCGGTGACGATCACGCTTCGCTCGCGGACGTCGCCCGGTACGAGTCGCGCGGTCGTCACCGTCGGGCCGCGCAGGCAGGCGCCGGCCGTCACCATCGCGGGCCACGCGCTCACCTCGGCGCTTCGCAGCGCATAGCGCTGGCCGTCGCGCGAGCGCTGCACCACCACCACTTGCCAGCACAGCGGCGTCGCGGGCAGGGGAGAGCGGGACACGTCGAGCGTCTCCCAGTCGGGATGCTTCTCGGCGAGCACGGCGCGGACGTTGGTCGACGCTGCTGCGCTCGCGCACGCGAAGACCGCCACGATGAGGAGGCTCCCGACGAACGCGAACACCACGCGCGTCGTCGGCGCCGCTCTGCGTGCCACCACGACGGCGAC
>JAXDMI010000387.1:0-3144 GCA_034666145.1 Myxococcales bacterium
TGCACGCGCGCCGTCACTGCGACCGAAGCCCGTGCGCATCGCGTTCGCGGCCGGCGAAGAGCCGGTGGCGCTGGTGCGCCCGAAGACCGCGAAGCCGCGTGGCCGTCGCCCCTCGCACGCCTCGAACGCCACGCGCAGCTGACGACGATTCGGGACCTGACGGTCGGCGGGGTGGAGGCCTCTCGCGGTCAGCGCGCCGACGATTCGGGTCCTGACGGTCGGGGGCCGGAGGCCTCTCGCGCGCAGCGGCGACGATTCGGGTCCTGACGGTCGGCGCGGGCGGAGGCCTCTCGGCGCGCAGCGGCGACGATTCGGGACCGAATCGTCAGGAACGCTCGAATATCACGCGCAGCGGCGACGATTCGGATCCGAATCGTCAGGAACGTTCGGATATCACGCGCAGCGGCGACGATTCGGGTCCGAATCGTCGGGAACGCTGGCGAGGCACTGCGTACCCCCGGGCGACGATTCGGGACCGAATCGTCGTTCTTGGAGGCTCATGAGAGCCACGCGATGGTGACGCCGTCGCCGCCTTCGCCGCTGTTGCCCGCGCGGAAGAAGCGGACGTACGGGCTCGACTTCAGCTCGCGGCGGATGGCGTCCTTCAATGCGCCCGTGCCGTGGCCGTGGACGAGGAAGCACACACGTCGGTTCTCGTTCAGCGAGCGATCGAGGAAGGTGACCGCGAGCGTGATCGCGTCGTCGGCGCGCAGCCCGCGCAGATCGACGGTGTTGTCGGAGGTCTGCAGCGCAGCCTCGAGCCCCGATGGATCACGCGACGCCGACCCCGTGCCCGCGCCATCGCGCGACGTCGACCCCGTGCCCGCGCCATCGCGCGACGTCGACCGCGCGCCCGCGCCATCACGCGACGCCGAGCCCGTGCCCGCGCCCGCGGTTGCCTTCTTCTTCGGCTCGGTCTCTTCGCGCTTCTCGGTCGCGAGACGCAGCTCCGACGCCGGTAGGACCAGACGCATTGCGCCGGCCTGGACGCGCGCGGAGCCGTCGCCGAGCATGTCGAGGACGTCGGCCTCGGCGCGCAGGCGCGGGACCCAAACGCGTGCGCCCTTCTTGAGTGTCGCTGCGTCGGCGACGGGACCGCCGCCGGCGCCGCCCGCTTCGGCCGGCACGTCGCGTACGATCAGCGGCTCGAGCTCGCCGCCGATGGCCACCTTCGCAGCCACGCGATCGAGCGCTTTTTCAGCCTCTTTGGCCGATGCCACGTCGAGCTTCTTCGCGCGGAGACGAGCCTGAACCTCGCGCAGCTCTTCGCGCGAGCGACGCACTGCGCCGAGCAGCGACTCGGCTTCTTTCGAGAGCTGACGCTGCTCGCGATCGCGCGCGGTTCGGAGCTCCACCTCCAGCGCCGCGCGCAGCTCCTCGGCCTCGCCTTCGCGCTGTGATGCCGCTGCGCGCGCAAGCTCCAACGCTGCGCGCTCGTCGTTCAGCTTGCGCACGACGCTCTCGAACTGGATGTCCTCGCGCGTCAGGAATTTCTCCGCGCGCTCGATGACCGTCATCGGTAGACCGAACTTGCGCGCCACCGCGAGCGCGCTCGAGCTACCGGGAACGCCCTGCGCCATGCGGAACGTCGGGCTCATCTCGGCGAGATCGAAGCCCATGCTCGCGTTCTCGAAGCGATCGTCGGCCAGCGCGAGCGCCTTCAGACCTTCGTAGTGGGTCGTGACGACCACTGCGCCGCCACGCGCGGTGAGCGAATCGAGCATGCCCGCGGCGAGCGCCTCGCCTTCGCGCGGATCGGTGCCGCCGGCGAGCTCGTCGAGGAGGACGAGCGCTCCGGGCTCCGTCGCGTCGAGGATGCGCACCAGGTTTCGAACGTGCGCGCTGAACGTCGAGAGGTTCTTCGTCAGGTTCTGATCGTCGCCGACGTCGGAGAGCACCACCTCGAAGATCCCGACCGTGCTCCCTGCTGCGCATGCGACCGGAAGACCTGCGCGGACCATGAGCGCCGTCAGGCCCATCGCCTTGAGCGCGACGGTCTTGCCACCCGCGTTCGGGCCGCTCACCACCACGGCGCGGCGCGCTGCGATCGAGAGATCGCTCGGCACCACGTCCTCCTCGGCCATGTCGAGGAGCAGGAGCGGATGACGGGCGCCCGCGAGATCGAGACGCGCTTCGTCGGTGAGCTTCGGGAACTCGAGGTGAAGGTCTCCCGCGAGCCGCGCCGTCGCCGCGCGCACGTCCGCGCGGGCCAGCGCATCGATCGCGCCGATAACGCTGGGCAGCCATTCACCGATGCGCGACGAAAGACGCGTGTAGATTGCAATCTCTTCGCGCTGCACCTCGGCCTCGAGGACCTTGAGCCGATTGCCCATCGGGATGACGGCGCGCGGCTCGACGAACAAGGTCGCGCCGCTCGAGCTGGTCGAGTGGACGATGCCCGGAAAGCGCTCGTGCGCGTCGGAGCGCACCGGCACCACGTAACGCCCTTCGCGCTCCGTGACGTAGCGATCCTGGAGGATGCCCTCGTACTTCGACATGAGGTCGTCGAGCCGCGAGAGCATGCGCGTGCGCGCGGTCTGGTACTCGCTGCGGAGCTCCTTGAGGCGCGGGCTCGCGCGATCGGACAGTAGACCGTCGGGATCGAACGCGAGCCCCAGCTCGTCCGCGAGATCGTCGAGCGTGGGATCGGTCGCGCACGCATCGTAGAGAGCCGCCGACCGCGTGCGCCGCACCGAGAGGAACCGACGGAGCACCCGCGCCGCCCCGAGCGCCTTGCCGATCTCGCGGATCTCGATGGGCGAGAGCACGCCCGACGCCCCCACGCGACCGAGCGCGCCGGATACGTCCGAGAGCTCCACGACGGGGAGCGGCTCCGCGGCAGCGAGGAGCTCGGTGGCCTCACGCGCCTCGTCGAGCAGACGCCGCGTCGCGCCGCGCGTCGACGCGAACGGCAGACCGAGCGCGAGCGTACGTCCCATGTGCGAGACGCATCGCAACGCGAGCGCTGCGAGCAGACGATCCCATTCGAGGTCGTTCCTCGTCTTGTCGGGACAGGGGTCGCGGAGCTGATCGGACACGGAAGAGCCTACGGAACAGGGAAGGGAAGAGGCGAACCCTGCCTAGTAAGTCTCGATCAGCCGTTCGTCGAGCCCGAGCCCGAGCCCGGACCGCCGCCGCCGGCGC
>JAXDMI010000388.1:0-6796 GCA_034666145.1 Myxococcales bacterium
GAGACGAACGCATGAGCGGCGACGATCGCTCCGACTCGCCGGCCGATGGCGTCATCGACCTCGTGCGTTTCTTCCGCGCGCTCCGTCCCGAGGCGCGCCGCGAATACGAGGCGCTCGCAGCGAAGGATCGCGAGTTCGGCGAAGACGTCGCCGCCGAGCGCAGCGCCGCCGATGCCGCGCGTGAAGCGGCGAAGGGCGGAGCATGATCCCGGATCCGGAGGCGGTAGCGCGTGCCTATGCCGTCATCGCGGCGGATCTCGGCGTCGACGCTCGCGCGAGCGAGGCGGCGATTCGGATCGCGCTCCGCGAGGCCGATCACCTGTCGAACGACGTCTACGACGTTCCCGCCGCGCTTCTGTTCGCGCTCGGCCGGCACCCGCGCTGCTTCGCGGCCTTCCGCGCCATGAGCGTGCTCGTCGTCGAGTGGCACACGAAAACGCTTGGTTTCAAGCTCGAAGCGACGCGTCGTGACCTCGCCGACGTGCTCACGCGTGTCGCACTCCGCGAGCTCGATCACGAGGAGGTGCGGGCGTGGATGGTCGAACGCATGCTCCCGTTCGGCGGCTGAGGGCGCTACCCTGGTTCGCGATGCGGACCTCGATGGTGCTCGGCGGCTTGGGACTCCTTCTCTTCGCGAGTGGGTGTGGAACGTCGACGCGGCGCTTTGCGCTCCGAGCGCCGATGACGCGCGATACCGATCTCGCTCCGGTCTACGTCCCGTGTCACGACGAGGACGACGACAAGGACAAGACCAAGAAGAAGCGTGTCTGCACGCCCGATCCCTACGACTCGTCGTTCGCGTGGGACGGCGCCAACCAGCTCGCGTTTCGCCCGCTCGCGCGTGTCTTCGCCGTCGACCCGCCCGGTGAGTCGACCAACGTGAACGCGTTCGACGAGGTCGCCGACTCCGCGTGGTACACGAACCGCATGGGCAGCGTGCCCTACGGCGTCGAGGACGTAGCGCGCGGCTACTGCGACAAGGAGCTCGACGGTGAGACCGCGCAGGACGGCTCGTGGCCGATCGATCAAGGCAAGCCGAACGGCTTCAACCCCGGCTTCCGCGTGAACGTCCCCGGCTACGGCAAGTTCATGCTCAAGACCGACCCCGCCGGCGAGGGCGAGCGAGCGACGGGCGCCACGTCGATCGCGACGCGCATGTACTACGCGCTCGGCTGGTGGGCGCCGTGCGACTCGGTCGTCTATCTCAAGCCGAGCTACTTGAAGCTGAAGCCCGGGCTCAAGGTCACGGACAACAGCGGCGTGTCGAAGAACTTCGACGAGGCAATGCTCAAGAAGATCCTCGACGGCGCTCAGCACCGCGGCGAGCTCGTTCGCATGGTGGCCTCGAAGTGGCTACCCGGCCGAACGCTCGGTCCCTTCACGTACAACGGCAAGCGCGGCGACGATCCGAACGACGTCATCTACCACGAGGATCGACGCGAGCTACGCGCCGCCAAGATCCTCGCTGCGTGGACGAATCACTTCGACTCGCGCGAGCAGAACACGATGGACACGTGGATGTCCGTCGACCCGAAGAACGCCGATGCGTCGCCGGGCTACATCCGCCACTGGTACATCGACCTCGGAGACTGCTTCGGCAGCCAGTGGAGCGAGGACGGGATTTCGCGCCGTCTCGGGTTCTCGTACTACCTCGACCTCCAGCACGTCAGCGAAGACTTCATCACGTTCGGCGCCATCGAGCGCCCGTGGGAGCGCGCGGTGCGCAAGGGCACGTTCGGCTACTTCTCGACGCGCGACTTCGTTCCCGAGGACTGGAAGGGCGGCTACGGCAACCCGGCATTCCTGCGCATGCGCGAGCACGACGCGGCGTGGGCCGCGCGCAAGCTCGCACGCTTCCGTGACGAGCACGTCGCTGCCGCCGTGAAGATCGGCAAGTTCACCGATCCCGAAGACAGCGACTTCCTCATCAAGACGATGAACACTCGTCGGGACATCATCTTGAAGCGCTACCTCAGGAACCTCTCGCCGATCGGCGAGCTGAAGACGAGCGCGACGGGCGAGCTCTGCGGCATCGACCTCGCGCGCTACGCGCACGTCTTCGACGACGCTTCGTTCAAGTACGGAGCAAAGGTCTTCACCGGCGCTCGCTTCGCACCTTCCGGTGACGCACCGGTGCGCGCGGAGGCCGACGGCAACCTGTGCGTGACCATTCCGCACCGCGCGCCCGATGGCGGCGTCGCCGACGGCGACGCTTCGCGTTATGTCATCGTCGACATCGCGAACGGCCAGGCAGCCGGCGTGCTTCGCGCTCATCTCTACGATCTCGGCCCGAACAAGGGCTTCACGCTGGTCGGCATCGAGCGTCCCGACGGCAACGACCCGCCCAGCTGACGCGCGGGTCACGCTGCGTCACGCGCGGGTGAAGCACGCGCGATCCAGGTCAGAAGTCGACCACTTGCGCCCACCGCCTTCTCCAGCAATCCTGAACGAGATGCTTCCTCCTTCCACTTCGACGCGCGCGCGCTCGCAGCTCCTCGTGCTCTGCGCGATCGCCATCGCCGGAGTGTGGCTCGGCTGCGCGACGAACGGCGACCCCGCCGTCGACGAGCCTGCCCCGGCACCGGGCACGACGGGAACGGTGAAGCCCGATCCCACGGCGCGTCCCGACTTCGAAGCGGGCTTCACCGACATGGACGGTGGCAGCGAGGGCGGCAACAACGTCGACCCCACGCCTCCCGGCGGCGACACGTGCGTCGACAACGGCGATCCCGGCGGCGCGGAGAACACAGCAAAGGCGCTGCCCGACACGACGGACTCGCAGAACACGGCCATCAGCGTCAGCGGTGTCCTCAACGGCGCGGTCGACGTCGACTACTACCGGCTGAACGTCGCCGACACGTTCGGCCATCTCCTCCAGCCGGACATCCAGGCGACGTCGAGCGGCATCGAGATGTGCGTGTTCGCGAAGTGTCCGTCCGGCACGTCGGGCGTCAGCTGCACGGCGCCCGCCGTCGCGAAGAAGAGCGACATCGGCATCGACGGCTGCTGCGCGACGGGCCCGTCCTCGGTCACGCCGAGCTGGAACTGCGGCGGCACGAACGACTCCGCTCAGCTCTTCATCAAGATCACGCAGACGGCAGACAAGTGCGTGCCGTACACGTTCTCGTACGCGTTCTGATCACGGGCGGCGTGAAGGCGAAGGCAGCGGTGCACCGCTGCGGATCGCGTCGACGATGGCCGACGAGAACGCCTTGTCGGCCTTGTCGCACGCCTTCTTCTCCGAGGGTGACGACACCGACGTGCACGCCTTGAAGAGCGCTTCGTGCGTGCTCTTCACCTTCGGGGTCGCGAGCAGCGCGTGGCGCGTGGGCTCCTCGAGACGGCTGAAGCTCACGTCCGCGGGCTTCGGTGCGGGCGGACGGCGCGTCGTGATCTCGCCTTCCATCACCGAGACGCACGAGCCGTCCCAGCGGAGGACGTCGTAGCTCGATTGCGCGCCGGTCATGACGATGCCACCGCCTCCGGCTCCGTGCTTGCCGAGGACGAGCACCTCTTCGTCGAACGCGAGCTTCGCGCGATGCGTGCGACCGCCCGAAGCGTTCCAGGCCTCGACGTCGCCTGCGAGATAGATGCGCGTCCACGGCGTGCCCTTCCCGAAGAGGCCGAGCGCGACCTCCGGGTAGTTGCCGGAGCAGAGCCTCTTCGCGAACGTCGCCTCGGGAAGACAGAGCTTCGCGTCCTTGATCGTCGCTTCCACGCCGCACGTCGTGGGAAGCGGCGCGGGCTCGTCGGCTTTGGTCTCGTCGCCGCGGGCTTCGGCAGCGTCGCCGATGCCGACTGCGAGGGTGGTGCCGGTCGCCTGCGTGACCTGCGTCGTGGAGCTCGCTTCGGCAGCGGGCGCGACCGGCGCGACAGCCGACGCTGCGCAACCCACGGACGTGAACGCCATCACCGCAACGAGACCCGAGACCACGCGACCGACGCTGACCATGACCGCTTCTCCTTGACCGACCTGAGCCTTCACTAGGCGCAGGTATCCTACCTCGGCTTACATTATCGTCAAGGCAGAATCGGATGGTGGGACGGTAACTGGCCGTAACTACAGACGAGGTTCGGGCGTTTTGGGAGGCTGAGCTTGACGGTCCAACATGGAGTCTTCGCAGCGTTTTTCGACCTTCGGGAGCCGACCTACTACGATCGGCTCACCATGGCGGCACGCTCGATCGGCTCAGGCACGATCTCCTTCGGCCTCGTCTCGATTCCCATCAAGCTCTACACAGCGGTCTCGCCGAAGTCGGTGAGCTTCAACATGCTGCACAAGACGTGCGGCGGGAGGTTGAAGCAGCAGCTGCTGTGTCCCGTCGACAACGTCATCGTCGAACGCTCGGACACGATCCGTGGCTTCGAGTACGCGCGCGATCAGTACGTGAAGTTCACCGACGAGGAGCTGAAGTCGCTCGAAGCGGCGCGCACCGATTCGCTCGAGCTCGTCGAGTTCGTGCCCGCGAGCACGGTCGACTTCCTCTACATCGAGAAGACGTACTTCCTCGGTCCGGACAAGGGCGGCGATCGCGCGTATCGCCTTCTCTCCGAGGCGCTCGAGAAGGCGCAGCGTCTGGCGGTCGGTCGCTTCGCGCAGCGCGGCAAGGACAACCTCGTGATCATCCGCCCGTACAAGAAGGGGCTGATCCTGCACGAGTGTTACTACGCCGACGAGGTCCGCAGCTTCGACGACGTCGAGACCGGCGGTGACTTCGAGTTCAAGCCGATCGAGCTCGAGCTCGCGAACAAGCTGATCGAGCAGCTGGATCAGGACACGTTCGAGCCTTCACGCTTCCGCGACACGTGGGCCGACAAGGTCCGCGATGCCGTCGAGAAGAAGGTCGCCGGCGAGGAAGTCCAGGCCGCGCCCGAAGCACCGAAGGCGCAGATCATCGATCTCCTCGAGGCGCTGAAGCGCAGCGTCGCGCAGGTCGGCGAGAGCAAGCCGTCGCTGAAGAAGACCGAGAAGGCCGCGGAGTCGTCACCGGCCATCGCCGGCAAGGGCGGACCGAAGAAGGCCGAGCCGCGCGAGAAGGCCGAGAAGAAGAAGAGCAAGACGGGCTGACGCGCGACGGCTGCACGCGTCTCGTCAGACGCGCGACGGCTGCGCGCGTCTCGTCCAGACGCTCAGCCGGTCTTGCGGCCGCCGGTGCTGCCCGGCGCTTCGCTCGCGCCGGTGCGACCGCGCGCGAGACCGGGGCGCACGCCTTCGGGCAACGCCGGGACGGGGAGGCCGGCGTGGAGATCGCGCACCGCGCGTCGCCATTCCTGCGCCTGATCGATGCACGCGCGCTCGCGGGTGCCGCCGGCGACGCCTTCTTCTTCGCGATAGCGCCGCGCGAAGCCGAGCGCCCTGCGCGCTGCCTCGCGATAGCCAGCGGCGAGGTCATGCTCGCGGGCGAGACGCTCGATCTCGGCCTCGTCGAGCACCGCGTCGTCCGGTCGTCTCATCGTCGCTGATTATGGACTGCCCGCGGTGCGCGGGCCAAGGCCGCGTGCTACGAGGGGCGCGTGTTTGCGCGAAGAATCGTCCTTGCCTCGTGCGCTGCGGCCGCCATGAGCGCTGCCGGCGTCGGCTCTCTTTCGCTGGTCGCGTGTGCGAACTCCTCGAAGGACACGTTCGATCCCAGCGCGCCCGTCGTACCGAGCGACGGGGGCTCGTCGTTCTCGGCCGAGGCGGGGCGTCCCAACCCCACCGGCGCCGGCGAGGTCTTCGGTCACAGCGAGAACACGCTCTTTCGCGTCGATACCGTCACGCGGTCGGTCACGCCCGTGGGCGTCTTCGAGGGCTGCACGTACGTCGCCGACATCGCGCTCGACGAGATGTCGAACATCTATGCGTCGACCGGCGCCGAGCTGTTCTTCGTCGAGACCAACACGGCGCACTGCACGCGCATCGCGGCCGGCACGTTCCCGAACTCGCTCTCCTTCGTTCCCGTCGGCACCGTCGAGCCCGATCGCGAGGCCCTCGTCGGGTTCCAGGGCGGCGACTACGTCAAGATCGATCCGCAGAGCGGCGCGGTCACGAAGATCGGCGCGATCGGCAGCGGCCTCCAGTCGAGCGGCGACATCGTGTCGGCGATCGGCGGCAAGACCTACGTCACCGTCAAGGGAAAGGACTGCGCGGACTGTCTCGTCGAGATCGATCCCGCGACCGGCGTCCTCACGAAGAACTGGGGACCGATCGGGAAGCCCGACGTCTTCGGCCTCGCGTTCTGGGCCGGAGATCTCTACGGCTTCACCAACGCCGGCGAGCTGATCCTCATCACGCTGACCAGCGGCACGCTGCAGATGCAAACGATCCCGGTCACGGACGCGCCGGCAAAGTTCTGGGGCGCCGGCTCGACGACCAGCGCTCCCGTCGCCCCCGTTCGCTAGACGACGCGTTGGCTAGACGACGCGCGAAAGACGCTCGGCGTTCGCTACTTCGCGAGCGCCTTGTCGAGCTTCTGCTGTAGCTCGATGAGGTCGACGAGGTTCTCCACGTAGTCGAGCTCGGTGGTGTCGATCTTCACGATCGGTCCGAGGTCGTAGCGATCGAACCAGTCGTCGTAGAGGCGGTGGAGACGGCGCAGGTACGCGTCCGGGATCGCCGACTCCATCGCGCGTCCGCGCCGCTCGATCCGCTTCTTCGTGGCGCCGAGGCTGCACGTGAGCGCGACGAGCACGTCCGGCGGGCGCAACGTCTTCTTGATGCCCTCGTAGAGACGCTCGTACACCGCCCAGTCACGCGCCGCGATGTAGCGCTGGTTTTTCAGGCTCCGCGCGAAGATCTCGGCGTCCTCGTAGATGG
>JAXDMI010000389.1:0-3607 GCA_034666145.1 Myxococcales bacterium
ACGACGCCGCTCACGTACCTTCGCGCGTTTCGGCACGCCGCCGCCGAGCACGGTGGGATCGTCGCGTTGCAAGGCGACAAGAGATGTCGCGACGGGACGCGTCGCTGGTCGCCCGACACCCTCGCGACGTCGGCGCGCATCGACGCTGCGCTACGTGCCATCGGCATCGACGGTGCCACCGAGGTCACGCTCGTCGGCTACTCGCAGGGCGCCGAGCGCGCCGAGTGGCTCGCGCATCGCTTCCCGCTCGAGTACACGCGCTTCGTATTGATGGCCGGCCCGATCGTTCCCTCGCATGCGCGCTTCGCGGAGGCGCGCGGCATCGTGACGCTCGCGGGCTACGGTGACGTTCGCGAGAACATGGCCGACGGTGCCAAGCGATTGCGGCGCGCTGCTATACCTGCAACGTACATGGAGTTACCGGGCCTCCAGCACGGCGAGCTGTCGCCGGGCGCAGGCGCGATCGTCGCGAAGGCCTTCGACTGGCTCGACGCGAACGCGCTCGCCCTGGCCCCGCAGCCGCAGCCGCAGCCTCGATCGCGGGCCCACGCGCACGGCGTCCGCGCCCGACGTGCGCATGCGCGCTGATCCGTAGCGCCCTCAAAACAGGAACCCCACGCGAAGGATGTCGACGGTCGGCGTCACGCCGTTGCCGAACGCCTTGGCGACGCTCGCCATCGTGGCGTCCGCCTGCGGCGCGACGCCCGCGGGCAGCGTGCTGGTGAGGGTCGCTCCGATCGGAACCTGGACGCCCGCATCGATGCCCAGGGTGAAGCCGCTGTCCCACGTCTTGAGGAAGCCGATGCGCGGATTGACGAACCAGGCGTTCGCCTCCGCCGACTCCGTGAACGAGCCGAGCGCGCCGACGTTGACGGTGGTGGTGCCCTTCAGGTTCTGGCGCCCGCCGCGCACGCCGACGAAGAAGGCGTTGCGGAACGGAAAGAGGCGCGCATCGGCAGCGATGGCCCAGGCCGACGCCTCGACGGTGGCGATGTTCATCTTCGGCAATGCGCTGTACTCGGCGCCGAGCGCGAGGACGCCTTCGATCTTCACGAGGGCCTCGATGGCGAGCGGATGCGGGAAACCCACACCGGCGACCGCGCCGATGCGGAACGCACGGGCGTCATCGTCCGAGCGCTCCTTCGGGTCGGCAGCGGGTCGATCGCGTTCGGGCTCCGCGGTGCCCGCGTGTGCGCTGGACGTGGAGAGGCCGAGAGAGAAGCAGAGGGCGATGCCTGCGAAGGTCGCGGCGGTGATGGTTCGACTCACGAAGGACACCTCATTCGGATGCGTAGACAGAGTGGATCGACCGTTCGAGATCGATCACTTGGACCCGAAGATAGGAACGGCTGTGGTCTACTGATCTTCATGCTTCGACGTCCCTATTTGCTGCTCGCCGTTGGCGCGTTCCTCTCCGCGGGCGTCATGCTCCCGCTCGGCGTCGCGGGATGCGGGAACGACGTAGCGAGCGAGTTCGGGCTCCCGGGCGGCGAGGAAGCCGGAACCGGCGAGACCGACGGAATGGTCTTCTCGCCCGCCACCGACGCCGAAGCCGGCACGCAGTGCACGAGCGGCAAGGCCTGCGGCGACGGCGGCGTGTGCGCGGGCAACGTCTGCTGCACGGCGACGAGCGCATGCGGCGACGTCTGCTGCGGCGGCACCGAGGTGTGCTCGTTCCAGAAGTGCGCGACGCCGGGCGCGGTCTGTCATGACTCGAGCGAATGCGGTAGCGGCCAGTACTGCGAATTCACGCTCGGCACCGCGACCGACGGCGGCGTCGCCGACGCAGGCACCACCGAAGCCGGCGCCTCGTGCGTGAGCGGCGTCGAACGAACCGGTCGCTGCTTGCCGCGTCCGCCGGACTGCGCAGCCGATGCCGGGTCCACCAGCGACGCCGGCATCACGTGCCTCGAGAAGTGCGAATACAAGCCGACCACGACGTTCACGCCGGCGCAGAAGTTCGCGTGGGGCGGCCAGCTCGTCACGCCATGGGCGACCGACGTCATGATGGCGCCCATCGTCATCGAGCTCGACGACGACGACTGCGACGGCAAGGTGACCGAGCGCGACATCCCCGAGATCGTGTTCTCGACGTTCTCGGGCGGCAATTACGGGAGCGCCGGTAGGCTCCACGCCATCTCGATCGTCGGCGGCGCGTTCGTCGACAAGTGGACGGTGCCCAACGCGCTGAACGCCACGGTCGTGAATCCGACGAAACAGATCGCCGCCGGCAACTTCGACGGCAAGCCCGGCAACGAGGTCGTGGCGTGCGGCGTCGACGGCAAGCTCCACGCCTTCAAGGGAACCGACGGCACGGAGCTATGGGCGAGCCCTGTCCTCACGCTCTGCTTCATGCCGGCCATCGCCGATCTCGAAGGCGACGGAACGGTCGAGGTGATCGTCGAAGGCGCGATCCTCAACGGAGCCGACGGCACCATCAAGCATCTCTTCGTGCCGGCGATCAACGGACCGCTCGTCATCAGCGATCTCGACTCGGACGGAAAGCTCGACGTGATCACGTCGTCGCGCGGCTATCACGCGGACGGAACGCAGTTCGTCGACACCAACGTCGCCACCACCGCGAGCTTCCCCGGAACGTCGGACTGGAAGGGCGCGTGGGCCGGCATCGGTGACTTCGACAACGACGGCAAGCCGGAGGTGGTCGCGGTCGACAACGAGACGCACGAGCTCATGGTCTGGCGCTACGACGCCGCCGCCGTGAACAAATTCACGATCGTCCGTCCGCTGACCGACATGAACGCGCAGTTCCTGCCCGCGAACACGTGCGCCGGCGGCACGTGGGGCAACCTCCACGGCGGCGGTCCGCCCACGGTCGCCGACTTCAATCACGACGGCGTGCCCGACGTCGGTCTCGCCGGCGGCATCGGCTACGTGGTGTTCGACGGCAAGAAGCTGATCGACCCGGCCGTCACCGGCGCGAACGCCATCCTCTGGAGCAAGGTCACCACCGACTGCAGCTCGGCCTCCACGGGCAGCACGGTCTTCGACTTCGACGGCGACGGGAAGGCCGAGGTCGTCTACTCGGACGAGCGGCGAATGCGCATCTACGACGGCACGACGGGCACCGAGCTCGCGTCGTTCTGCAACACCACCGCGACGCTCGTCGAGTTCCCGATCGTCGCCGACGTCGACAACGACGGACACGCCGACATCATCGTCGCGTCGAATGCGTACAACGAGACGTGCGACGACGGTATGCCGCCGGTCGCCACGAAGCAGGCCGGCATCCGGGTCTTCGGCGCAGCCAGCGGCACGTGGGTGCGCACGCGTCGCGTGTGGAACGAGCACGCGTACCACATCACCAACGTCAACGAGGACGGCACCATCCCGACCAACGAGCTGCCGAACTGGAAGCAGCCCGGCCTCAACAACTTTCGGCAGAACAAGCAGCCCGGCAGCGAGTTCGCTGCCCCGAACGTGGTCGCGCTCGCCGCGCCGCTGTGTCCTGGTCCCACCGGCGTGGTCGTGACGGTGCGCAACATCGGCGAAGCGCTCGTGCCCGCAGGCGTCGTCGTCGGCGTGTATGCCGGAGCCCCGCCGACGGGCGTGAAGATCGGCAGCGTCACGACCACGCGTGCGCTCTACC